>CALFIA010000352.1 GCA_937876275.1 uncultured Actinomycetes bacterium
CGTCCGAGAGATCGATCCAGAGCTCGCTGCACGCATCGAGCACACGCGTGACTGGCGTTCGGGCTACCTGACACCCCTGCGCGACATCATCGTCAGCGCCACATCCTCTCCGAGCGCGGCTTTGAGTGTTGCCGAACAAGGTCTTGCCTCGGCGCATCGCAGATTTCGCGTGTCCAGGGGTGGCGTCGAGCAGTCGCTTGCCGAGGCAATGAGCACTTACACGGCCCCGAGTTTCGCGTCCGTCGAAGTTCGAGGTCAGGCCACCCGCGAGAGGGATCTCTCGATCCCTTACCGCGGTCGACGACTCTTCGGCGCTGAGCTGCGCACGCAGATTGACAGCTGGGTGAAAGACGGCATTGCCGAGCCGGGCTTCGCGGAAGCCATGCATGCAGTGCTCGACAACCCCGACTGGCTTGACCTGAACGGCGTCGACTTCGCGATTCTCGGGGCTTCCGCAGAGATGGGTCCTACGCGGTCACTGCTGCGGTGGGGTGCGCGCATACATGCCGTCGATCTTCCGCGACCGGCGCTGTGGGAGAAGTTGATTCAGACCACGCGAAGCACCGCTGGTGCGATGCGGATTCCGATCGCCCTCGACCATGACGGGCAGCCGCCGTTCGTCGTCGGTGGCTTGGTGCATCAGGAGGATGACTCCACTGTCGCGCAGCATGCCGGAGCGAATCTGCTCACGCAGGCTCCCGAGATCCGCACCTGGCTCGACGTCATTGATCAACCCTTCATTCTCGGCACCTATGCCTACGCCGACGGAGCGACGCATGCGCTGCTTTCAATGGCGGCTGACGCGATTGCCGATGATCTCGTCACTCGCCGCGACGACATCACGCTCGCTTACCTGGCCACGCCCACTGACGTATTCATGGTGCCGATCGAGGCCGTGGCCGAGGCACAACGGCGATGGGACTCCCGTGGTTTCGCCGCTCTTTTCCAGGCACCCCTGCGCATGGCGGGGCAGTTCGAGCCGAACTATCCCGATGTCTATGTCACCCCTGAGGGTCGTGAGATTGGCATCAACGACTCACTTATCCCGCAGCAAGGCCCGAACTACGCGCTGGCCAAGCGAATCCAACGGTGGCGGGCTCTGTACTCACGCGCGCAGGGCGTGCCGGTCTCATTGAATCTGGCTCCTGCGACGCGCACGCAGTCGGTCATCAAGAACCGTGCCTTGTCTGCCGCATACGCCGGAGCCGGTCGTTTCGGAGTCGAGATCTTCGAACCCGCAACCTCGACTGTGCTCATGGCTGCGCTGCTCGTACACGATCTTCGCAATCCGGCCTCTGTCGCCAATCCTGATACTCCGCTCGCGAATCCGATGGATCAATTCAGCGCACTTGCCAATCACGGCGGTCTCTGGCGAACCGCCTATTCCCCTCGGTCTGTTCTTGGTATCGCAGCTCTGATGGGGCTCCTGGACTCACGTTCATGAAGCGCGCGATCGCTCTCGCACTTACCTGCCTCACCCTTACCTTGGCGTCGGCTGTTCCTGCACGTGCCGATGAGACGGTGGTTCAGCCCATTCCTCGTGCCTGCACCATCGCTACCACTATTTGCATTGATACGACCTTCCTTGCTTTGCGTTACGTCAGTGATGGGAAGATCCTGCGCACCATGGATATTCGCGTGGGCGCTCCGAAGTTTCCCACCGACCAGGGCCTGTTTCACGTGTATCGCAAGGCGCGACACCACAGCTCAAGCGACTACGGCACTCCCATGCCCTATTCGCTGTTCTACAACGGCGCAGAGAGCATCCACTACTCGTACTACTTCCATCGCGATGGCTATAACGGCGCATCGCACGGCTGCGTCAATCTTCGAGATTTTGCAGGAGCCGGTTG
>CALFIA010000353.1 GCA_937876275.1 uncultured Actinomycetes bacterium
GCTGCGCTTGCGCAAACAAAGCGACCCACTCCTGCACCAATTGTAAGTTTTACAAGCTATGAAAGCGAGCCCGATTCGGGCAGCGATAGCGACGAGAGTGACGCTTCAAGTGCAAGTGAAAGTGCGAGCGAAGAGGAGGAATCCAATGATGATAACATGTCGCTTTAAAAAGTTCAAGGATTGGGTAGGTAGTTGCTAGACTATTTTCATAAAAAAAATTAAAAATCTTCCGTCAATGAAAATTCGTGACCCACGCCATCCCTTCCTACTCCCGCCATGGCATATTCAGTGACGCGCGACTCGAAAAAGTTGGTCTTGCCCTGCAGGCTCAGCATCTCCATCCAGTCGAACGGGTTGGCCGCGTTGTACACCTTGTCGCAGCCCAGGGCCACCAGCAGCGGCGCAAAGCCCCGCATGATGGGGTAGGTGAGGCCCAGATCACCATGCTGGTAGGCACCGGCCAGGGCGATGTAGTAGCCAATGTGGATGAACAGGCTGGCGGCGATGTAGGGCAGGCCAGCCGCACCGGGCAGGCCCACCAGCGCCACCAGCTCGCCGGCGCCGAAGCCGGCTATCCGCCCACACGCCATCTCGACGCCTTCCATTACCTGCAGCGCGAGAACTCGCACTTCACCATCCATGCGGGGGAGGCCTTCGGTCTGCCCTCCATCTGGGAGGCGATCCAATGGTGCGGAGCCGATCGCCTCGGGCACGGCGTGCGCATCGTCGATGACATCGAGGTGAGCGCGGATGGCGCCGCGGCACTGGGTCGGCTGGCGGCCTACGTGCGCGATCGTCGCATCCCGCTCGAGATGTGCCCGAGCTCGAATGTGCAGACCGGTGCGGCTGCGAGCATCGCAGAGCACCCCATCGGCCTACTGCGTCGACTGGGCTTTCGGGTCACTGTCAATACCGACAACAGGCTGATGTCGGGTACGTCGATGTCACGCGAGTTCGGGCTGCTCAGTGAGGCCTTCGGTTACAGTCTCGATGACATGCAGTGGTTCACCGTGAATGCGATGAAGAGTGCCTTCATCCCGTTTGATGAGCGCCTGGAGATCATCAACGATCGCATCAAGCCGGCGTACGCGGCTTTGCGTGCGGAACTCGCGGACTAGAGAGTTCTGACGATCTCACTCAGCATGCGGCCAAGACGACGTGCTGAAGCCTGTCCTGCGGCGAGAACCTCGGAGTGATCGAGGCTCTCACCGGTGATGCCCGCAGCCATGTTGGTCACCAGAGATATCCCGAGTACCTCGAGTCCGAGTGCCCGAGCGGTGATGGTCTCCAGTGCGGTACTCATCCCGACAAGATCTGCGCCAAGGGTGCGCAGCATGCGAATCTCGGCAGGAGTCTCGTACATCGGCCCGCGCAGCTGGGCATAAACACCCTCAGGTGTCTCGGGGAATGCATCCCGGACTATCGCGCGGAGTCCAGGGGAGTAGGCATCGTTCATGCTCACGAACTGCGGGCCGACAAGTGGCGAGTCACCGGTGAGGTTCAGGTGATCGCTGATGAGCACAGCGGTGCCAGGTGTCCAATCGGTTCGGAGTGAACCTGCTGCGTTGGTGAGAATCAACGAGTGCGCCCCGCATGCGGCAGCCGTGCGCACGGCATGAGTCACTGGCTCAGTACCGAGACCCTCGTAGAGGTGCGTACGGCCGAGGAAAACCAACACTCGACGTCCGTTGACCTCGACACTGCGCACCTGACCGGAGTGACCGGCTACCACTGGCGACGTGAAATGCGGCAGGGAATCCATTGCCGCTTCGAAGGCGGGGGAGCCAAGTTCGTCGGCTGCCGACGCCCAGCCGGAGCCGAGCACAACAGCGATGTCATGAGTAGAAAAGCCGCTACGGGCAGCGATGAC
>CALFIA010000354.1 GCA_937876275.1 uncultured Actinomycetes bacterium
CGCACGCGGCGAGCAGGAGCAGCAGACCGATTGCCGTGAGAGTGCCCTCGCTCGCCTGGCTCGCGCTGCCGAAGACATCGGAGAACGTGACCGAGCCGAAGGTGACGAACATGAGCATGATAGCCAGGCTTAGGCCGACGTCGCCGACACGGTTGATGACGAAGGCCTTCTTCGCTGCGGCTGCCGCGGAAGGCTTGAACTGCCAGAAGCCGATGAGCAGGTACGAGGCGAGGCCCACGCCTTCCCAGCCGACGTAGAGCAGCAGGAAGTTGTTCGCGAGGACCAGGATGAGCATCGCCGCCACGAACAGGTTCAGGTAGCCGAAGAACTTCCGCTTGTCCTTGTCATGCGACATGTAGCCAAGGGAGTAGATGTGGATCAGCGTGCCCACGATGGTGATGAGAAGAACGAACACCATTGAGAGCTGATCAAGCTGGAACGCGAGGTCAACCTGGAAGCCGCCGGCGAAGACCCAGGAGTACAGCGATTCGCCGATGGAGCGGCTCTCGGACGGCAGGGCCATCAGCTTGACGAGCATGATGATGGCGATGACAGCGGCAGTGCCGACGGTGAGAACACCGAGGTAGGGGCCCCACTTATTGGTGCGGCGGCCGCCGAGCAGCAGCACGGCAGCACCGAAGAGCGGCAGGCCGATGAGCAGGGCGATCAGGGTGAACACTCCCGTGGCCGGGGTGACCTCCTGAAGTGCCGCTGAGCTCAGGACGAGAGGGCTCATCGACGTGCCTCCACGTTCGTCACGATGCTGTCCATTCCGTAGTCAGTCAAAGTTCTAGTACTTGAGAAGATTCGGTTCATCGATCGAGACCGAGCGACGCGTGCGGAAGATCTGCACGATGATCGCGAGGCCCACGACTACCTCGGCAGCGGCGACCACCATCACGAAGAAGGCGATCACCTGGCCGTCGAGATTACCGTTGATCTTGGAGAAGGCCACGAAGGCCAGGTTCGCGGCGTTGAGCATGAGCTCGACGCACATGAAGACGACGATCGCATTGCGACGTACGAGCACTCCGACAGCGCCGAGGCTGAACAGCACTGCGGAGAGGATCACGTAATTGGCCGGGTTCATGACTGGCTCCCCTCGTCAATGCTCCTGATTTCGTCCATCTCCATGTGATCGACGGGGCGCACATCACCTCGAGCCTTGAGCGGGCCGGGAATGGAGATGTCGCTGACCGATCCATCAGGCAGGAGTGCAGGCGTATCGACCGCGTTGTGGCGGGCGTAGACACCAGGTGCCGGCAGGTTGCCCGGGTGGGTCGCACCGGCGAAGCGTGCCTTCGACATCTCTGTCTGCGTCGGCTTCGGGAGCCAGCGCTCACGGTGCGCCAGCACCATCGCACCGAGTGCGGCAGTGATGAGCAATGCCGAGGCGACCTCGAAGGGCACGAGGTACGTGGTGAAGATCAGGTGCGCGATGCCCTGGACGTTTCCGCCATCGACGCTGTTGGCCTCGTCGAGGCTGCCCGAGGGAACGTCGATCATCGAGCTGCCGATGCCCCAGATGAGCAGGATCGCCAGGCCGAGGCCGAGCAGGATGCCGGCAATGCGCTGGCCCTTGATGGTCTCGATGAGTGAGTCAGACGAATCAACGCCGACCACCATGAGCACGAAGAGGAACAGCATCATGACGGCGCCGGTGTAGACCACGATCTGCACCATGCCCAGGAACGGCGCCTGATTGGCGACGTAGAGCACGGCGAGGCTGATCATGGTCAGGGCCATCCACAGTGCACTGTGCACTGCCTTCTTGGAGAAGATCAGGCCGAGGGCGCCGAGGACTGCGAAGAATCCGCAGATCCAGAAGACGATGGTCTCGCCTTGGTTGACTGCAGTGTTCATGAGCCCACCACCGTCTGCTCAGGCGAAGCACCCTTGATCTTGTTCGCGTAGTAGTCCTGCTCGGTAGTGCCCGCGACCATCGCGTGCGGCGGGGCGATCATGCCGGGCAGTAGCGGCGCGAGGAGATCCTTCTTTTCGTAGATCAGATCAGCGCGGTTGTCGTCCGCCAGCTCGAACTCGTTGGTCATCGTGAGCGCGCGAGTCGGGCATGCCTCGATGCACAGTCCGCAGAAGATGCAGCGCAGGTAATTGATCTGGTACACGCGTCCGTAGCGCTCACCCGGGGAGAAACGCTCCTCCTCGGAGTTGCTCGCACCTTCGACGAAGATCGCATCAGCAGGGCAGGCCCAAGCGCACAGCTCGCAACCGACGCACTTCTCGAGACCATCAGCCCAGCGATTGAGCTGATGACGACCGTGAAAGCGAGGCTTCGGCGGGTACTTCGACGCATCCTCCGGGTACTGCTCCGTGACCACCTTCTTGAACATCGTGATGAAGGTGACCCCGAAGCCGCGTACGGCCTGGGGCAGCTCAGCCATCGGGATTCTCCTGCTCACTCGTGACTGCTTCGGTTACCGCGCGGTCGGCGACGATCGTGGTGCTCGCTGCCATCGAACGGCGGGTGGTGATGGTGAACTCCTGGCCGGGCATCGGCGGAACGGGGAAACCGCCCGCCGCTGCATCGGCGATTGCAAGTGCGTCGGCAGCAACAGCCTCATCGAGTGCCGCCTGCTCGCGATCTGCTCGCACCTGGAAGGCCCGGGAGATGAGCAGCAACAAGATGATGACCGCAGCGCCGACCAGCAGCAGGCTTTGATTGCTGAAGTTGACGTCATTGCGGAGCGCACGAGCAATGGCGACGATGATGATCCAGACGATCGAGACCGGGATCAGCAACTTCCAGCCGAACTTCATGAACTGGTCGTAGCGCAGGCGAGGAAGCGTGCCGCGCAGCCAGATGAAGACGAAGATGAAGATCTGCACCTTGAGCAGCCACCACAGCATCGGCCACCAGCCCTGGTTCGCGCCGTCCCACAGCGACAGCGGCCACGGGGCCATCCATCCACCGAGGAAGAGCGTCGTGGCAAGCGCGGAAACGGTGACCATGTTGATGTACTCGGCGAGGAAGAACAGTGCGAACTTCAGCGACGAGTACTCAGTGTGGAAGCCACCGACGAGCTCGCCCTCGGCCTCGGGAAGGTCGAAGGGTGCACGGTTGGTTTCACCGGTCATTGCGGTGATGTAGATGAGGAATGACGGCAGCAAGATCACGCCGAACCACACGGACTGCTGTGCGGAGACGATCTCGGAGGTCGACATCGACCCGGCGTACAGGAAGACCGCGACGAACGAGAGACCCATCGCGATCTCGTAGGAGATCATCTGGGCGCTCGAGCGCAGGCCACCGAGCAGCGGATACGTCGAGCCGGACGACCAGCCGGCGAGCACGATGCCGTAAATGCCGATCGAGGCGATAGCCAAGACGTAGAGCACCGAGACAGGGAAGTCAGTGAGCTGCAAGGGAGTCTCGACACCGAAGATCGACACGGTCGGTCCGAACGGAATCACCGCGAACGCAAGGAAAGCCATGGTGGCGGAGATGACCGGAGCGATCCAGTAGACCGCGAGATGCGCAGTCTTCGGGATGATCTCTTCCTTCAGCGCCAGCTTGATGCCATCCATCAACGACTGCAGCAGGCCCTGCGGACCCACGCGGTTCGGGCCGATGCGGTTCTGCATGCGCGAGACGACGCGTCGTTCCCACCAGATGGTGAACAAGGTGAGCAGCACCAGGATCACGAAGATCGCGACGACCTTCAAGATCACCAGCCACCACGGGTCGACGCCGAAGACGCCGAACTGCGAGTTGGTCATGCCGCACCTCCTGCGCGCAGTGAGACCTGTTCGCCGTAGCCGGCTCCCAGATCACGGGCGACGACGCAGCCGGCCGAGTTCATCGGCAGGACGACGGCGTTGTCGACAACGTTGCCGACCTCGAGCGGAAGTGCGATTGCACCCGCCGGGCCGGAGATGGTGACCTCGGCCGGATTGCCGAGTGATGCAGCAGTCGCTGCCGAGACCACGGCTGCGGCAGTTCGCGCAGTGGCGGCCAGGTGCGGCTCATCGTCTTGCAACGAGCCTTCATCGAGCAGATAACGCCACGTGGCGAGTGCGACTCCCCCGGTGGCCGCTGCAGGTGCAACGGACGGCGCAGACTCGCGCGCACCCTGCCAGGCGCCGATCGAAGCCATCTGCTTGCGAAGTGCAGGAACATCAGAGGCACCGACGTTTGCACCGAGGCTCTGTGCCACGAGTCCGAGAACTGCGGCGTCGGACATCATGAGCGCATCGCGCAGCACCTCGCCGAACGGACGTGGGCGACCCTCCCAGTTGAGGAAGGTTCCCGACTTCTCGGTGACGACGGCGACAGGAAGGACGACATCGGCGATCGCCGTGACGCTGGAGTGATGATTCTCGAGCGACAGGACGAATCCGGTGCTCTCGAAGGCCTCGCGCGCGAGCGAAGGGTTCGCGAAATCACCGAGATCGACGCCGCTGGAGATGATCGCGCGAATGGTGCGCGACTTTGCCGCCTGCAGAAGGCTCTCGCCCGACAGGCCTGCCTGCGTCGGGAGTGAGTCAGCCGAGACTCCCCACGCCGCAGCAACCTCGCTTCGTGCGGTCGCGTCAGACAGAGGACGACCCAGCGGCAGCAGACCTGCAAGTGCACCGGCATCGAGTGCACCGCGTTCGCCTGCGCGACGCGGAACCCACGAGAGCGCAGCACCGGTCGATGCGGCAAGTGCCTGCACAGCAGATGCGCCTCCGGCGATGGAAGCAATGCGCTCACCGACCAAGATGACCGCACCGGGCTGGCGCAGCTGATCGAGAACGGCAGAGTCGAGCGAGCCGAGTGCGGCGGCCTCGGCACCCGGGGATGCCGGGATCCACGTGCCGTGCATCTTCTCGAGACCACGAGTGGCCGTTGCCGAGACGCTCAGCACCGTGGTGCGGCCAGCAGACGCCTTGCGCAGACGCAGGAACACGATCGGTGATTCGTCTTCAGGCTCGAAGGCGACCAGCAGCACTGCCGGCGCACTCTCGAGATCTGCGTAGGTCGTGCGCACGGGAGTACCCGCGACTGCCGACTTCAAGAATGCAGCCTCTTCATCAGAGTTCGCACGTACGCGGAAGTCGAGGTGATCAGAGCCGAGTGCGATGCGAGCGAAGCGCTGGTAGGCGTAGGCATCTTCGACAGTGGCGCGACCGCCGACGAGCACGCCGACCGCAGTGCCGGCTGCACGAAGACCCTCGGCCGCGGCATTCAATGCCTCGGGCCAGGAGGCCACGCGCAGTTCACCGTTTTCGCGAATCATCGGAGCCGCGATGCGACCCTCGGTCTGGTACTGGAAGGCGAAGCGACCCTTGTCGCAGTTCCACTCTTCGTTGACCTCGGGGTCGTCCCACGCGAGGCGACGGGTGACGACACCGCGGCGGTAGTC
This sequence comes from uncultured Actinomycetes bacterium, assembly GCA_937876275.1. GTDB lineage: Bacteria > Actinomycetota > Actinomycetes > S36-B12 > S36-B12 > CAIKZY01. Next base: position 5,367 of record CALFIA010000354.1, read on the forward strand.
AGTGCGCAGTGAGCAGCCCGACGCGCAGTGCTCGCACGTGGTCGGAACCGATACGAGATCGAACGGGCGTGAACGGAAGCGGTACGCCGAGCTGGTGAGGGCGCCGACCGGGCAGATCTGCACGGTGTTGCCGGAGAAATACGAATCGAACGGCTGATCGTCAGCGGTACCGACCTGCTGCTTCGCGCCGCGCTCGAGAAGATCGATGAAGGCGTCGCCGGCAATCTGGTCGGCGAAGCGGGTGCAGCGCGCACATGACACACAGCGCTCGCGATCGAGCAGGATCTGGGCGCTGACGTTGATCGGCTTCTCGAAGGTGCGCTTCTCTTCAGTGAAACGCGACTCGGGGCGACCCACCGACATTGCCTGGTTCTGCAGCGGGCACTCGCCGCCCTTGTCGCAGACCGGGCAGTCGAGCGGGTGATTGAGCAGCAGGAACTCCATGACTCCGGCCTGCGCTTCAGCGGCAACCTCGGAGGAGTTCTGGGTGCGAATGACCATGCCGTCGCTGACAACCTGAGCGCAGGCCGGCTGCGGCTTGGGCATGCCCTCGACCTCGATGAGGCAGGCGCGGCACGCGGCGACGGGATCGAGAAGCGGGTGATCGCAAAAACGCGGAATCTCGGTGCCGATGAGCTCGGCGGCCCGAATAGCCAACGTGCCCTTGGGTACCTCGACTGCAACACCGTCGATGACGACGGTGATCGTCTCGACTGCTGCGAGATCGGAGCCGGTGTTGTTGGTGATGGTCATCGGGCTACCGCTCCCGCAAAGACGTAGGACGCCACCGGATCGAACTGCTCATCGGCAGACGTGGTGGTTGCCGCGATGAACTCATCGCGGAAGTACTTGAGAGCGGCCGGGTACGGCGTGGCCGCCGCGTCGCCGAGCGCGCAGAATGAACGGCCGGCGATCTGGCCGCACAGGCTCACCAAGGTCTCGACCTCGGCTTCGCTGCCGTGGCCATGCTCGAACTTCTCGAGCACGCCGGTGATCCAGTACGTGCCTTCACGACACGGGGTGCACTTGCCGCACGACTCGTGCTTGTAGAACTCGAGCCAGCGGGTGACGGCCTTGACCACCGAGACGGTGTCGTCGAAGAGCATCGGAGTGCCGGTGCCGAGCATCGTGCCGGCAGCGGCCATGTCTTCGTAGGTCAGCGGGACGTCGAGGTGGTCGGGCGTGAGCATCGGGACGCTGGAGCCGCCGGGGATCCAGAAGTTCAGCTCGTGCCCAGCACGGACGCCGCCGGC
>CALFIA010000355.1 GCA_937876275.1 uncultured Actinomycetes bacterium
TTTCCCTACACGACGCTCTTCCGATCTGCGTTGATCGCTCTCGACTCGATCATCCTCGTGTTCCAGCTCAACAAGCGGGCGAAGGAAGCCTTCCCGAATGAGGCCGATCGCAAGGGCATCACGTTGTACGCACTCCTGCGCACGCTGCAGTTGCGTCGACTTCGCCTGCCTCCGCCCCGTGTGCGTCGCGGTGGCAAGCCCGTGCTGCCCAAGGGTACGAAGAAGTAGCTACCCGGCAGAAAGACCCATCGGCCCGTAGACCACTCGGTCACCTTCGAGCAGGCTCACCGAGTCAGCGCCCGAGGCGAGCAGGGATGACCAACTCTCCCCCATCCACGCCTCGGCATCCGCCTGAGTCGGGAATTCGGTGTGAGCCTCGGCGATGCTGAGGTCTGTGCCATCAATTGCGTGGCAAATCCAGGTGAAACCCATCACTTCCTTCCGTCCTGCGCTCTACAGGCCCACGCCCACTGTAGGGTTCAGGGACAACTGAATCGACGTATTCGAGATCCAGGGAAAGTCCGGTGAGATTCCGGCGCTGTCCCGCAACCGTGATCCCTCAGTGAGGGCGAGTCGGAGCACCTGGCGAGTACGAGCGGCTCTATCCGTCGAGGTAACGGGACGAGTCAGGTCTTTCCTGAATTGTCCCTCCGTGCACATGTGCCGGGGGGATTCTGTTTTCACAGGACTCCTGCAGTGTTCACTAACCGCTCCATGAGAAATGCAGGAATTACATGAATCGCACCACCCGCACTATTGCCGCCGCAGCAGCCATCGCGATCACCGCGCTGGGCCTCGCATCACCGGCCCATGCCGCAGGCACTACCGGGCTCTACGGCTCTGCTGATCCAAGCTTCGATGGCGTGTACCGCCAGTCGCTCGCAATCATTGGCCTCACCTCCAATGGAGTGAAGCCTTCCCCCGCGGCGATCACGTGGCTCATCAGCCAGCAATGCAAGGACGGCAGCTTCCAGCAGTTCCGCGCCGACACTTCAAAGCCCTGCGATCCGGTCGATGCCGCGAATGGCACAGGCCCGGACTCCAACGCCACGTCGCTCGCAGTTCTCGCACTGATGTCGATCGACAACACCAATCTCGCTTCGTCTGCACTGATCTCCAAGGCAGTGAACGCTGCTGATGCCGCCGGACTGTGGCTCAGCAAGAACCAGCATTCAGATGGCGGCTGGGCCTACTTCGCGGGATCACCATCCGACTCCAACTCAACCGGACTGGCACTTGCGGCACTCGGCACTCAGGCTCCTAATCGCCAGCAGCCGAATATCGTCAAGGGCACCACGTTCCTCGCCTCGCTGATTACGCCGTGCGGCAGTGCCGACGGTGGTGCGCTCGTGTACCAAAAGGGCAGCAAGCCCGATGCTCTCTCGAGTGCGCAGGGTCTGTACGGACTCGTCGGCAGCGTTCCGGTTCTCGCAGCCCGCAAGCTCGGCCCGGCACCTAAGTGCGCAGGAAAGCCGGCGAACAAGACCGCCAGTTATCTGACGTCGAAGCTCACGAGCACAGGAACCCTGACTTCGTCATTTGGTGACGGTCCCGACTATGCGACTACTGCAACTGCGGTAATCGACCTTGCCGCGGCGGGCGTATCCAAGTCAGCCGTGATGAAGAGCACTAGCGCGTTGAAGTCAGCCGCTGCCGCCTTCGCCACTCCCGCCTCGGGTGCGAATGCCGCAGCACTTGGCCTGCTGCTCTCCGTCTCGAAGGCCACCGGCACGAACCCGAAGTCATTCGGTGGCCTCGACCTCGTCTCAACCCTTCAGAAGAGCGAGCAGAAGTAATGCGCCCGGCTCGCGCGGCGGCAGCGCTCATCGGCATCGCGATCCTCGCGATGACCGCGATCGCCCCTGCCGCGCGGGCAGAGACCGCGTATCGCTACTGGACGTATTGGCAGGGCAATGCGAGTGCATGGCAGTTCGGCACTCAGGGTCCGGCGACAAGCAATCCCGCTGACGGAGCCGTCGAGGGCTGGCGATTCGGCATTTCCGGTGCAGCAGGCAGCACCGACAGCCAGCCATCTATCAACCCCGGCACGGCTTTCCAGGATCTCTGCGGATCCACTCCCGCGATCTCGGGCAAGAAGCGCGTCGCACTCGTCGTCGATCCCGGCTACGCATCTGAAGCTCCCGACGGCGAGAAGCCGATTGAGGCGCTGAGCACCTGTGTCGTAACCGATGCAGATGCAAGTGGCTACGACATCCTGCGCTCGCAGCTCACGGTGCGCGTTGAGGGCGGCATTGTCTGCGGCATCGGCGACTATCCGGCCTTCGAATGCGCACCCGTCGTCGAGGTGAGTGAACCCTCGACCAAGCCGGCTAGCGCTGCCGTGAATGAGCGCCCGTCCAAGGACAGTCTCACCTCTTTCGGCTCGATCTCACTGACGGTCCTCGTCGTGATCTTCGGCATCGGCCTGGGAATCGCCCTGTGGTGGAGACGCAAGTGAGCGATCAGCGATTCGCCCTCGGTGCTGCCGCCATCCCGCGGTGGCTGCACCCCGGCGCATGGTGGGTCTGGGCACTTGGCCTTGCTGCGGCCGCGAGTCGCACCACGAATCCGCTGCTGCTCATCTTGATCGTCTGCTGCGCGGCGATCGTGGTGTCAGCGCGCAAGCCAGATGCGCCCTGGGCCCGCTCGTTCGTCTTCTTCCTTCGCCTCGGCGTGGTCATCATCATCGTGCGAGTGCTGGCACAGTTGCTCTTCGGTGCAGCGCTTGGCACCACCGTGATCCTCGATGCCCCCGGCATCGCCCTTCCCGACTGGTTCGCCGGCGTGCGCCTGGGCGGTGCGATCACTCTCGAGAGCCTGCTGTTCGCGCTTTTCGACGGCATGCGCCTGGCCACGATCATCGCCTGCGTCGGCGCCGCAAACTCGCTCGCATCACCGAGTCGACTGCTGAAGTCGGTTCCGGCAGCGCTCTACGAGGTCGGCGTCAGTGTCGTGGTCGCGCTGACCTTTGCCCCTCAACTCGTCAGTGACATCTCGCGCGTGCGCACTTCTCGCCGCCTGCGTGGCCGCACCACGCATGGTGTGCGCGCGATCGCCGGCTCCACCGTTCCCGTGTTCGAGGGTGCGCTCGAGCGTTCCGTGCTGCTCGCTGCGGCGATGGACTCACGCGGTTACGGTCGCACCGCGGGTATCAACCCTGCTGCGCGCAAAGTCGCCTCGACCTTCTTGCTCCTTGGCCTGATTGCCGCGTGCATCGGCACCTACGCCCTTGTCTCTGCAGGATCACCGGCACTCCTTGGGCTCCCGCTCCTGGCGGCCGGCATCGTCGTGAGCATTCTCGGCATCACCATGGCCGCACGTCGTTCAGTGCGCACGCGCTATCGCCCCGATCCGTGGTGGCTCGCGGAATGGCTCGTAGCCGCGTCAGGGGTGGTCGCAGCAGGAGTGTTCGTCTGGGCGGCGTGGTCGCACCTCCTCGGCATCACGACACCCACCGACCCTGCTCAGTGGCCCGTACTTCCCCTCGCACCCGTGCTCGCCTTGGCACTCGCCTGCACTCCGGCCATCACTGCGCCCCGACTTCCTCAGTCGTTACGACCCGTGCACGAGCGAGAGAAGGCGGCGATCGCATGATCGAGTTCGAGAACGTCACCATCACCTACGACGGGTCCGACGTACCCGTGCTCACGCACGCCACGGTCTCCATCCCGGAGGGCGAGCTCGTACTCGTCGTCGGTCGCACCGGCAGTGGAAAGACCACATTCCTACGCGCGATCAACGGCCTCGTGCCCCACTTCACCGGTGGCACGCTCTCCGGTCGCGTCAGCATCGACGGCCGCGACACCGCTACACACCCACCTCGCGAACTAGCCGATCTCGTAGGCATCGTTCCCCAGGATCCAATGAGCGGATTCGTCACCGACACCGTCGAGGACGAACTTGCCTACGGCATGGAATGCCTGGGTATTGCGCCAGAGGTCATGCGCCGCAGAGTCGAGGAAACCCTCGACCTACTCGGCCTTGCCGATCTACGTCATCGCGCACTTCTCTCCCTCTCCGGCGGCCAGCGCCAGCGCGTGGCCATCGGCGCCGTGCTCACCTCGCACCCCAAGGTGCTCGTGCTGGACGAGCCGACGTCGGCACTTGACCCCGGCGCTGCCGAGGAAGTCCTGGCCGCTCTGCAGCGCCTGGTGCACGACCTCGGTATCACCGTCGTACTCGCCGAGCATCGACTCGAACGCGTCGTGCAGTACGCCGATCGGATGATCGTCATACCCGGCGCAGGTGAGCCACTCGTCTTCGGAACTCCTGCAGACGTCATGCGTCTTGCACCAATCGCGCCGCCAGTAGTCGAACTCGGTCGCTTGGCCGGCTGGAGCCCGCTGCCACTCTCGGTCCGCGATGCACGGCGAGCCGCTGGCCCACTTCGAGATCTGCTGATCGGCCGCACTCCGCCGCTGCGAGTGATCGATGGCGCCCAATCACGAGAAGAACTTGCCGCCACCGAGAACCTTGTCGTGCGTTACGGCACTTTCACGGCCTTGCGCGGAGTCACGACCACCATTCGACGCGGAGAGATCGTGGCTCTCATGGGACGCAATGGTGCGGGCAAGTCAACGCTGCTCTCCTCACTTGTCGGATTGCGAAGCACCACCACGGGCGCGGTATCGACGAGCGGCCATGATCCGCGCACTCTCAAGCCGCGCGAGCTCGTGCACTCCGTTGGTCTCGTTCCCCAAGATCCAGGTGACCTCCTCGAGGCCACGAGCGTGGCCGATGAGTGCCGTGCTGCCGATCACGATGCCGACGCCGAGCCCGGCACCACGCGTGCGCTGCTCGCCCTGCTCGCACCCGATGTGCATGACGGCACCCACCCTCGCGATCTCTCGGAAGGTCAAAGGCTCCTGCTCGCCCTCGCAGTGGTGCTTGCAGCGCGACCGCCGCTTCTGCTTCTCGACGAGCCGACGCGCGGTCTCGACTACCCCACCAAGTCACGGCTCGTCACGATTCTCAGCGATCTCGCTGACGCGGGACACGGAGTGGTGCTCGCCACTCACGACGTCGAGCTCGCAGCGGAAGTGGCCACTCGCGTTATGGTGATCGCCGATGGCGAGATCGTGGCTGATGGCCCGACCTCAGCTGTGCTCGTCTCCTCGCCGATGTTCGCACCACAGGTCGCAAAGGTTCTCGCCCCCGAGCCGTGGCTCACGGTCACCGATGTGGCATCAGCACTCGACGGCGAAGCTGTCTGACATGAGCGGCGTACGCGTGCACGCG
>CALFIA010000356.1 GCA_937876275.1 uncultured Actinomycetes bacterium
GGGCTGGGAGTCGCGGTCAGCGAGGCGCCTGGTCACCGGACTCCTTTCGCGCACGCCGATAAGGGGAATCTCCCCATAGAGGTATCGGCTGGGCGGGGGGCCGCGAACCGCCCCTGAGTCCGGCATTTCGCCCTATTCGTCCGATATGGGCGGGACCAAAGTGACGGGTGTGGTGATGGCGAGGCAAGTAGGCCTCGGGGTAGCGTCGACCTATGGCTTCCCCTGCCGGCCCACTTCGGGCTGCCGGTCGCTGGCTCGCGCCAGCCACAGGCGGTTCCGATCAGGCCACCCGAGAGTTACGCACCGGCATCGTCGGCGCGCTGTTCGCGGCCGTCTGGGCGACCGCGATCCTCGTTGCCTTCGCCCTGATGTATTCCGATATCGGCGCGGAGATTCCGAGCCCTGAGGTTCTCGTGGCCGGTCTCGCACTCGTGGCGATCAGTGTCTTCACTCCCCAGGCCCTCTTTCGTACCGGCACGGAGTCATCGACGAAACGAATCCTGGCATCACCCACTCGACCGATCGCTCCGTGGAGCACGACCACAATTTCGTTCAACGCGATTCTGGTCGGCGCAATGCTTGCCGGTGTTTATGCCGAGCCGGTCATCTCATTCCTGCTCTTCAGTCTCGCGTATCTGATTCGCATGGTTGTGCTTGCTCAGCGCGAATCTGATCGTGATCCGAATACTCGCTTCCATCAGTTGACTTCGGCATTCACCGCGTTGCTGATCGCCTCGATCGCCTACTCGATCGTTCGCCCGCTCGCCAGCGCGGTCACCTTGAATCTTTCGGTGATCCCGCTTCTTCTTGCCGGCATCGTCGCGCTCTATGTAGGTCTCATTCTCAACTCTGTTGACAGATGGGCCCGTGGCGAACGACGCGGCTGGGCCGCTGCAGTTGATCTCGTTGACGTGCGCCGACTCCTGGTAGCAGTGGTCAGTGCGGGAATTGCCTGGATCGTTGCAGCTACAGCGGAAATTCTTCCTCGGATCGACGACGATCCCACGGATAAGGCACTGCCGGCTATCGCCGCGCTTGGCGTCTTCCTCGTGTGCTGGCTGGCACTGTGGGCGATATCTATCAGCATCTGGCGCACCGAGGCTAAGCGCACTCTCGCCCTGTGGCGAGCTCAGCAATCAGTCATCTTGACCAGGCTCTCCGATGGTTCGCTCGATCCCGAACTCGCCGCCAAGGCCGCTCTCAGCATCACGAGTCGCATGGGCGCCGTTGTGTTCGGGGCAACCCGGGTTCTCACCATTCACGATGATGGCAATGGTGCGGTAAGTCAGAGCTTCGTGCGCACTGACGTTTACCCGGGCACACCCGACTCACTTGCCGCATCACCCGCGAGTCGCTCCGGACTACGCATTCCGCTAAGTATCGAGAATCGCACGACAAGCAGCATCACTGTCAGTGACTGCTTGCTTCCCGGTCGCTTCCTTCTTCGCTCGCGCGCGATCGTCGATGAGTTCAGTGAGCTCGCCACCATAGGCTTGCTGTCGCCCGAACTGAGCAGAAGCACTGATCGAAATTCCGTGGCTTTTGCGACGATGTTCGAGAGTGGTTGGCCGAGCATGAATGCACTCGATCAGGCGATGCTCGCCATGCGCGAGCGCTTCGACCGCGCCCCTCACCTGTCGTCGTTGATCATCGGCGTCTACGCGATCAATGAATTCGCTGCCTTGGCTGGAGGCCGGCACGAGCACGCGGCGGTCTCGCATGTCATGCGTTCGGCACTCTCCTCACCTCTTTTTCACGGAACTGATGTTTTCGTCGCCTACGAGAGCCCCGGCCGTGTCTGGGTGGCGGTGAGCGGTGGCCCGATCATCCGCACCACGATCCAGCTGCTCCGAGATCTTCAGGATTCGCTGAATTCATTCGGGCGAGCAGCCTCGAGCGCCACAGATCTCGAGGTCTTCGTCAGCGTCTCCTTCGGCTACGCCGCCCACCAGGTCGATGACCTCTCACCCGAGGGCCTCATCCAAACTGCCCGAGATCGCCTGGCTGCAGATCAGTCTGCTCGCAATCCGCTTTCGGATCCGGACTTCAGCACCCTGGAGCTCACGCCCGAACTCTTCACGCGAACTGAGCCAACGCCAGTGACTGTCGACAGCCTTCTCGATGGCATGACCCGCGATCGCGGCACCGATGCATTCATCAGGGAGTCACTGCCCATAATGTCGACTTCCACCAATGCTTTCGAGGGAAGCTTCGTCAGCGTGGGCTGGGTACGTGAATTTAGATACTTCGACATGCGCCAGCCTGAGAACCTGCTCAAGGCGGCGAATCGGCAGCCGCATCTGGCCGCCCTTGCCGCCGAGATTTCACTCGACGCACTGCTCGCGGAACTCGACTCGTCTGCATTGTGCATGATTCGAATGCCATCAGTGCTCTTGCACCCTGAAGCCGGCGAGCTCGCACTTCCGAATGTGATCGTTCCAAAACTCGATCTCATTCAATGCCAGCGAACCGTGCTGCTATTCGATGAAATTCCCGCGGGTGCTGGCGAGACCCTTCGAATGCTCGCCGACCGTGGACTCAATATTGCGGTCACGGCCGCAGCAGCTGCATCGGCGAATTCCGGTGATCTTGCCGGCTGGTCACGCTGGGCAATTGTCTTCCCAACCCACGTGATGCAAGGTACGCGCGGTATCGATGAACTCACCGTTTCCCAGACCGCAAGTGCCGGCGCATCGGCCGGAACGCGCCTCATCGGAATGGTGCTCGGTTCGATCGACATGCGAACTGCACTGCACAACGGGATCACCGCGGTGATAGCAACCCACGCGCCGTCTACCGATCGCGTCGGGCACTCCTGACAAGCCGAAAGGCCCTGATACGCAATGCGTATCAGGGCCTTTCGAAGTTCGGGACTAGATGCCCACTGCCTCGCGGACAAGGGTCACTGCACTGGCCGCCTTGCCGCGCACGTCATGCGCAACCTTGCTGACCTCAGCCTTGACCTCGGTGACCGAGGAGAAGCTCGGCATATCGACCTTGGGAAGGCTGACCTTGGGAAGATCAAACTTCGGCATATCGAACTTGGGCATCTCAACCTTGGGCATCGAGAACTTCGGCATCTCGACCTTGGGAAGTTCGAGATTAAGCAGATCGATCTTCGACACCTTTGTCTTCGCTGAGTCGGCGATCATCGTCGCGCTGTCGGTGACGGCCTGAGTTGTCTCCTTGGCCTTCACGACAGTCTTGCGTGCGTGATGCTTGACGGTCTCCGTGGTGCCCACCGGCACCTTCTTCTTGGCAACAGTGACTGCCTCGGGTGCGTCACTGAACTCGGTGACGACGTTGTCGTTGACAGACTCGTCGACGAAGATCTCCTCGTTGACCGGCATATTGAACTCGTTATTCGCTTCCATGACTGACCTCCGTTGTGCTCTCGTCGTTCAATGTCTCGACATCCGAAGTCTCGGATGCGTTGTTCGTGGCTGTGGCCTGGTTTTCGGCCTGGAACGCTGCATAGATCTGCAGCAGCGTGGTGCGTTGGCGTTCAGTAATCGTGCGGTCAGCAGCGATGGCTGTCGTGACGGTGTCGTCGCCCGCTCGTTGCGCGAGGATGCCCGCCTGCACATACAGGGTCTCGGCGGAGATACGCAGGCCCTGGGCAATGCGGCCGAGGATCTCCGCGCTGGGCTTGCGCAGGCCGCGCTCGACCTGGCTGAGATACGGGTTCGAGACATCTGCTGCCTTGGCGAGCTGGCGCAAAGACATCTGTGCCTGGTCGCGCTGGTCGCGGATGAAGTCTCCGAGCCCGCTGACATCAATTCCCATGCCTCCAGTATTACCCATGTGCTTGCATTTGCAAACGCAGGCGCTTACTTCCGCTAGCAGGCGGCCCAATTCCCTCATGAAAGTGCCGTATGGGAGCCTTCGGGAATGCGGATTGTCATCCAGCGAGCGGCCGGGGCTCAGGTCAGCGTGGACGGCCAGATCACCGGGGCCTTCACCGGTCCGGGCCTAGTGATCTTGGTCGGCGTTACCCATGACGACACCCCCGCTATCGCCTCGACAATGGCCGATAAGGCCTACGACATGCGCCTCTTCGATGCCGGCCATGCCAAAGCGGCACACACACCCGTTCCCGAGGGATCCGGAAAGGAACTCTCTGCCGCCGAGCTCGGCTTGCCGGTTCTCGTCATCAGCCAGTTCACTCTCTACGCGAATACCCGCAAAGGTCGCCGTCCGACCTGGGACTCCGCGGCACCCGGTGACTTCGCGTCACCTCTTGTCGACGCCTTCGCCCAGCAGCTCACTGAGCGCGGTGTCGACGTGCAACGCGGTGTGTTCGGTGCTGACATGCAGGTGTCGTTCACTAACGACGGGCCGTTCACCATCATCGTCGACAGCAACCAGACAGCGAGCTAATCAGCCGAGACGACAACTTCCTGCGATGCGCTGACGTCACCTTCAGCTGTGCGGATGATCAGCTCAGCGTCCGCAGGAATATTGCGCTTGAGGATCGCGGTCGCGACCGGGCCGAGCTCGTAGTGTCGCGCACCGGTGCCCACCCAGCCGATCTCCTTGTCATTCCAGAAGACACGATCGCAGTGCTTCGGTGCGATTTCCGCGCTTCCGTCGACATGCAAGATCGCGAGCCGACGCGGCGGCTTACCGAGGTTCTGCACGCGAGCGACTGTCTCCTGCCCGCGGTAGCAGCCCTTCTGTAGGTGCACGGCCGGCCCGATCCATCCGACTTCATGCGGAATGGTGCGGTGATCGGTTTCGAAGCGAAGACGGGGAACACCTGCTGCCGCACGTATTGCCTCGAGCGCCCAGGTGCCGGCAAGGGATGGCGTCGCATCGAGCCAGGCATCTAACTCAGCACGCGGGATGATGACCTCACGACCTGAAAAGCCACGTGCCGCAAAGACTTCCGGGATCAGGTAGGTCGGGTAATCGACGTCAAGATCCCGGCAGGGTTCCCACACCACGGCGTAATCGTCAGTGACATCAGCGACGTCGACCCGCAGCATGAACTGCATCTTGCGTAGGTAGTCGACGAGCTCTGATTGAGTTCCCGGCTCGACGATCAGCCACGCGGTCACTCCATCGTCGACGATGTGCAACTCGTGCTCAACATGGCCGTTCGGGCTCAGAATGAGTGCAAGCGCACTTTCACCCGCCGTCAGGTTTTCGAGATGCTGAGAAGTGAGAGTGTGCAACCAGCTGATGCGATCTGCTCCGGTCACGGTCACGACGCCGCGATTCGACAGATCAACAGTGGTGCGACCCTCCATCAGGGCACGCTGCTCGCGATGCGGGTCTCCGTAATGCCAGGCGATTCCTTGATCAGGAGTGCCCTCGGGCGGGCGGATCGCATCACTGCGATCGAGTGAGCTCACAGCTCGTCGTCGCCTTCGAGGTAATCCTTCGGCTTTCCCGCGCAATCAGCGCAGAGTCCGTGAATGGACACGTGCGCGATGTCAGTTTCGAATCCGTGGTCCTTGCGCAGTTCTGCAACGAATGGGCCGGCGATGTCGGAGTCGACGCTGCTGACCTTGGTGCAGCGATCGCACACAAGGTGAATGTGCACGTGCTCATCAACTGCGTGATAGGTCGGCGCACCGTGACCGATATGCGCGTGAGTCACGAGCCCGACATCCTCGAGCACCTCGAGGGTGCGATAGACGGTCGAAAGGTTGACTCCGGTGGCAGTGCGCTGCACCTCAACGAGAATCGCCTCGGGGGTGCCGTGGCGCAGCGACTCAACCGCCTCGAGCACCAACTGGCGCTGCGGGGTGATGCGGTAGCCGTGATCGCGAAGTCGGCGATCCCAGTCGTCAGTCATCTGCCGCTCCCGTGGATAGATCCATGACCTTTTGCAGGCTGGCCGCGAGGTGGTTACCCATCGGCTTGCCCATGGCCATCATGTCGAAGGTCCAGAGAAGTTTCTCGCCCACCAGGCCGTAGAGGCGTTCGCCTTCGGAGTACGGCTTGGCGCTCGAGGACGCACCCACGCTGGTGGTCTTCAGAACAGCCTTGGCGCCGGTGATCCGGGCATTCTCGAGACCGGTGATGGTGACCTCGCCCTCCCAGATCTCGGCGTAGCCGGTCGGGTGAGCCAAGGTGAGTTCGATCTTGTTATCGGGGCGCGGGCGCCAGAAGCCGGTTTCGGTGGCCAGCGGCCTCACGCGCTCGCCGTCATCATCGAGAAGCCAGCTTCGCGAGATATACGCCATGAAGGGGCGGCCATCGGTGGCGAAGGACACTTCCTGGCCGAAGCGGAAATCCTCGATACCGGGGTACTGGCCGGTACCCACGCCGACCCAGGTGCCAAGAAGCCAGGAGAGTGGCAGCAACTCCTCAGGGAGTTCACTCGGAAGCGGTGAGGTGCTCATGCCTTATTCCCCCGGAAGAGTCGGACAACAATCACGATCGAGACGGCCGCGATTGCCGCCACTGCCACCACGAGTAGGCCCGTGTAGACGTTCTCGACCATGTAGGGCAGCCTACCGTTCATGACCTCAGTGCCCCGAAACCAACTGCTCATCAAGGTGACTGCAGGAAACGATGCACCCGAGCGCTGCTCACAGGCCTTCACGGTCGCCGCAACTGCGGCGGCAAGCGGCGTTCAGGTCTCGCTGTGGCTTACCGGTGACGCGGCGTGGTTCGCCCTGCCCGGCAAGGCAGAAGAATTCGAGCTCGAGCATTCGGCGTCATTGAGCGAACTCCTCGATCAGATTCTTGAATTCGGACGTGTCACGTTGTGCACGCAGTGCGCAATGCGGCGTTCGATTCACGCTGACGATGTGCTGCCCGGAGTTCGCATTGCCGGTGCAGCGGTATTCGTCGAGGAAGCGATCTCGCCTAATACTCAGGCGTTGGTGTACTAACGCCGTACTACGACGTTGCCGGTGACGGTGTCATTGAAGGCACCGGGGCCGGCAGCGAGGACGACGACGCCGGTGACGCGACTGCAGCCTGGCTCGGGCAGCCCGGGCCGGAGAGCGACGGTGACGGCGATGCCATGGCGGCCGCTATCTGCGCTTCACCGGCAATCTCGGTGAACGCGTTTCCGAGTGCGATGTCGACAACCTTCTTCGGTCGATTGTCTTGTACGAGAATCGCTCCCGGGAAATAGAACGAGAGAAGCTCTGCGTTGGCACGGCCGTTCACTCCGTAGCGAATCTGGCCCACTCCGTCGAGCACCTTGCCCTGCGGATCGTTGTCGACCTTGCGCACGGTGAAATCTCGGGCATTGAGCACCTTCGCAACGTCGCTGGCAAGACCCACGCGATCGGTGGCGTTCCAGACGTTGACCCTGACCTTGCTCGTGCGCGGCAGCACCTCAGCTGCGGTGACCATCGTGGTCTCGCAAGGAAGCGGCGCTGCGGAGGCGGAGGCGATGGCATCCGCCTCGGGAGTTGATGAGCCATTAAGCAGACGTGAGAGGCCGAAGCCGACGGCGAAGAGCACCGCAATGCCGACCAGGACGATGAGGATCGGCACCCAGACCGGACGACGACGACGAGAGCGACCACCGGTGGGGCGTCGGAACTCCGCACTCATGCCTTCTCCTCCCGTCTGTCGGCCATGAAATCGAGCACCAGCCTGCCACATTCATCTTCCAGGACTCCCCCGACCACTTCAGGTCGATGGGCCATACGGCGATCACGCAGGAGATCCCAGTGAGAGCCTGCGGCTCCGTACTCCTCATTCCAGGCACCGAACACCACCCGTCCGACCCTGGACATGGCCGCGGCCCCGGCACACATAGGGCAAGGCTCGAGGGTGACAACCAACGTGCAGTCGGTCAGGCGCCACTCGCCCACATGCGCCGCCGCTTCGCGCAATGCGAGGACCTCGGCATGGGCCGTGGGGTCGCCGGTGGCTTCACGCTCATTACGTGCGCGGGCAATGACGTCACCGCTGGGATCCAGGACGACGGCGCCGATAGGCAGATCAGGAGTGACGCCCGGCAAGGTCGGACGCAGGGCTTCGTCGAGTGCGATGCGCATCGCGGCGACATCAGCAGGTGAATGCTGCACGACTAGCGCGCCCGCAAGGCCTTATCGAACTGCTCGCCCAAACCGAGACGCTTGGCAATGGCCTTGACCTGGTCATCGGGATACAAGTCGGACTCGTCGACGAGGAGGGAGATCTCATCGGCATTGATGCCGAGGTCGGTGAGGATGGCGAGATCACCGATCGGGATGAACTCCTCCAGCTCGTCTTCCTCCCATTCGAGTCCGATGAGATCGGCGGCTTCCTCGGCAAGTGACCAATCCAGCACCGCGACGCCGTCACTAATGAAGACGCGGGTACCAATGGCGTCGACGCGGAAGATCAGGAAGAACTCGTCGCCCACGCCTACGAACCCGAAGACACCGTTCTCGCCAGGCAACTGCCGCAGGGCCGAGACCAGGGAGTCCACGGTGGTGGCGATTCGCGCGGGCATCGCAGAGGACACCCAGCGGCCTTCTTCACGCCAGGCTGCGGCGGCGAAGTCAATCGCCTTGAGGTCGACCTCCTGAACTGTCACAGGCCCATGGTGGCATGGGGCGGGCCTATCCGTCACCACGAGGTACATGAGCGAGACCGAACGGTTACCCTCGGCCCATGCGCACACTCGTGATCGATCATCCCCTCGTGGCCCACAAGCTGGGCAAGCTTCGCAAGACCGATACCTCGTCGGCCACCTTCCGGCTCCTCGCCGAGGAACTCGTGACCTTGCTCGCCTACGAGGCCACCGATGATCTCGAGGTACGGCCGGTCAAGATCTCAACCCCGGTTGCCGATTGCACCGTTGTCGAGCTCATCGACCCCAAGCCGCTGATCGTCCCGATTCTGCGTGCGGGCCTCGGGATGCTCAACGGCATGGTGAAGTTGATGCCCACTGCTGAGGTCGGATTCCTCGGCATGGTGCGCGATCACGATTCACTTCTTGCCACGACCTACGCCGATCGTCTGCCGCACGATCTCTCCGATCGCACTGTCTTCGTGCTTGATCCGATGCTCGCCACCGGTGGCACGCTCGTCGCCGCCATCGATCTGATGCTCGAGCGCGGGGCACGCAACATCACCGCGATCTGCCTGCTCGCCGCGCCTGAGGGCGTGGCCATGGTCGAGAAGGCATACGGCGATCGCGACGTCAACGTCACTGTCGTCACGGCCGCGATCGACGATCACCTGAATGAGAAGGGCTATATCGTTCCCGGCCTGGGTGACGCGGGCGATCGTCTCTTCGGCCTCGCGGAGTAACGATGTCGAATCTCACCGCTGCTGAAGTTGCCGAGCAGGAAGCCTCACTCGTGTTGAACTCCTTCACCCTTGCCGATGCTGTCGGCTTGGGTGCGATTGCGCAGTCGCGTGCCGAGAGCGAGGACCTCCCCCTGATCATCCAGGTGCGTCACGGCCGCCGCATCGCGTTCATGGTTTCACTTCCGGGCTCGCACGCTGACTCCGAGAACTGGATCATTCGCAAGGCTGCGGTGGTCGAGAAGTTCGATACCTCGACGATGTACCAGAAACTTCGCTACCTCGAGCGAGGCACGACATTCATCGAGGCGACCGGACTCGATGAGCAGAAGTTCGCGGCACATGGCGGCGGTATGCCGATTGCCGTGACGAACGTCGGGATCGTCGGCAGTATCT
>CALFIA010000357.1 GCA_937876275.1 uncultured Actinomycetes bacterium
ACTCATACATGTTGCCCCACGGCACGCGACCGGCCCACACACCGCGCAGCACGACTCCGAGCAGCAGCAGCGCAGTGCCCAGCCACGTGAGTGACATCGCGATGTTGGCCGATCGACGACCCGGAACAATCGGGTCGATGACCTCGGTGCGAGTGATGACCGCCGTGCCGCCTTCGCTCTCGATGATCTCCGCGGTTGCGACCGCTGCAGCCTTGCGGCGACCGGCAGCGAAGGAGAAGGCGAAGAAGACCATGGCCAAGGTGAGCACGAGCATGGAGGCGTAGATGGCGCTGTTGCTTGCCTGAGCGAGCTCTGCGGGGGTCATGACGTCTCCTTGCCGGCTATTGCTTCGGTGATGATCTCGATATCGGCACTCACGTCGCCACCCTCGGCGCGATTGAGCCCCGCTATCTCCACAACCGTAGTGCCATTCGGGCCTTCGCTCATCTTGACCCAGACGCGCCTGCGACGCACGAACAGCGAGAGCATCAGCCCGCTCAGCGCGAGCACAGCAGCGATGAGTGCGAACTCCTTGCCGGGGTCATAGGCGATCTGGAAGGAGGCCCAGCGCTCATAGCCGACCAAGGAGATCGAGCCGGCACCGTTGGGGAGGGTCCAGGTCTGGCCGGGCAGCAACGAGGGAACTCGCCCGATCTGGTTCATGTGAGTCTTGTCGAGCTTGTAGACACTCTGCGGAATTCCGGTGTCGAGACCGGGATCACCTGTCCAGGCAGCGAGGTAGGTGGCCGGGAAATCGGGGGCCGGGAAGCCCGAGACGATGGAACCGGGTTGAAGTGTGGGATAGAACACGACATCGAAGCCAAGCTGCGGGCTTGCATCGGGAAGCTTGATCACGCCCGTCGAGGTAAAGTTACCGTCTTGCGGCAAGGTCACGACCGTGTCGTCATACACGATCTCGCCGGTCGAATCACGCACGACGAAATGCGGCGCATAACCATGGCCGACCAGGAAGACCTTCGCGCCGTCGACCTCGAGCGGATGGTTCACCTCGATCATCGAGCTCTCGACCGCGGAGTCAGGATTCGCCTTGACGTCAACATCAGCCTGGAAGAGCTTCGGTGAACCATGCTGCGCCACCGCGCGATCGAACTCGACACGGAAGTCAGTCATCGTGAAGCTGAAAGGTGGCAGCTTCGCAGGATCAGCAAATCGCCCACCGCCCCAGGCGTCGTACTGGGTCAAGGTGTCGGAGAAGCCATCGCCCGTCTTGACGATGACATTTCCCTTCCAGCCGAAGAGTCCGCCGATCGCGACGCCGACCAGGATCAGGATCAGCGCGAGATGGAAGATCAGATTTCCGGTCTCTCGGAGATAGCCCTTCTCCGCACTGACCCACGTCGAACCATCGGTCTCACCACGCAGCACATGCCAACGACGTGAACGCAGGAAGTCCGCAGCGCGATCGATGGTGGTCGCGTCAGCATCGGCAAGCACAGAATGCGACTGCATACGCGACAGGTTGCGCGGCGCAGCGGGGGGCGGGGTGCGCATCGCACGCCAGTGCGTTGCGGCACGCGGGAGCACGCAGCCAATCAGTGAAATGAACAGCAACAAGTAGATTGCCGAGAACCACGGCGACGAGTAGACCTCGAAGAACCCGAGACGGTCGAGGATCGGCCCCCAGGTCGGTGATCCCGAGATCCATTCCTTCGCCTTGAGTGGATTCGTGCCGCGCTGCGGAAAGATCGAGCCGGGGATGCTGGCAATCGCCAGGAGGAAGAGCAGGATCAGCGCCGTGCGCATGCTCGTGAACTGGCGCCAGATCCAGCGGAACCAGCCACCGGTACTCAGCGGAGGAAGTGTCTCGGTCATAGCGCTGTCTCGAATCCGGGAATGCTCACGCGCAACCAGATGGTGAAGTCATTCCAGAGTCCGGTCAGCATGAGTACGCCCAGGATAAGCAGCATCGCGCCGCCGATGCGCATCACGAGTGCGTAATGAGACTTCACCCAACCGATTGCGCGCATCGAGCGACTGAAGGCGAGAGCGAGAAGTACGAAAGGAAGTCCGAGACCGAGGCAGTACACGAAGGAGAGCAAGGCGCCTCGCGCTGCACTAGCTTCAGTGAAGGCGAGACTCTGAACGGCGGCGAGTGTCGGGCCAATGCACGGGCTCCAGCCGAGGCCGAACAGCAGGCCGAGTAACGGGGCTCCTGCCACACCCCACTTTGGAATCATGTGTATGCGGCGCTCGCGCTGCAGCGCAGGGATAAGCCCCATGAAGGCCAGACCCATGGCAATCAGAAGTACGCCCAGTACGCGGTCGATGACCGACTGATACTCGAGAAGCCGAGCACCGATGCTGCCAAAGAGCACGCCGTAAGAGACGAAGACGACGCTGAAGCCAAGGACGAACAAGATGCTGCCGAGCAGCACGCGACTACGACTACGACCCGGCTCCCCCAATTCAGCACCGGTGAGCCCAGTGACATAGGAGATGTAGCCCGGTGCGAGAGGTAGTACGCAAGGACTCACGAAGGCAATGATTCCTGCGAGAAAGGCAATCGGCAGTGCGAGCAGTAGGGAGCCTGAGGTGATGACGTCAGCCACCGGAGCTCACCGTGGTCTTTCGTGCAGCCTCGATCATGCCCAGCAGGGTTGACTCACTGACCTTGCCCAAGGCGCGCGCGGCAACCTTGCCGTTGGCATCGATGACCAACGTCGACGGGATCGCCTCGGGCGGCAAGGTGCC
>CALFIA010000358.1 GCA_937876275.1 uncultured Actinomycetes bacterium
CGTCAGAACGTGCCGGCATGTCGGCCGGATCTGTCAAGGTCGGCGTTGCCGCAGAGCCCTTAACTCGGCGTTCGCGGCGTTCAGGAAGTGCTGCGCCCGGGACTCCGCGCTTTACGGCCATGACGGCGTCCATGAGTCGCAGACCTTCGAATGCGTCACGCGCATAGCGCACTTCACCCTCGTATATGTCAGCAAGATCCTGCTCGACATACGCGCGCGTCAATGCCGCGCCACCTAGAAGCACCGGGAACCGCGTCGCGATACCGCGCGCGTTCATTTCCAACAGATTCTCCTTCATGATGACGGTGCTCTTGACGAGCAGGCCACTCATGCCGATGAGGTCGGCGTTGTGCTCTTCAGCCGCATCGATGATCGCGTTCACCGGTTGCTTGATACCGATGTTCACGACGTTATACCCGTTGTTGGTCAAGATGATGTCGACGAGGTTCTTGCCAATGTCGTGTACATCGCCCTTGACCGTGGCGAGCACCATCGTGCCCTTGCCCTCTTCATCGGTCTTCTCCATGTGCGGCTCGAGATAAGCGACTGCTGTCTTCATGACCTCGGCACTTTGGAGCACGAAGGGCAACTGCATCTCACCGCTCGCGAAGAGCTGGCCAACGACCTTCATGCCCTCGAGCAACGAGTCATTGACGATCTCGAGAGCGGGCCGGGTGACGAGTGCCTCATCGAGATCTGCCTCGAGACCTTGGCGCTCGCCGTCGATGATGCGTCGCTCCAGTCGCTCATTGAGCGGGAGGGCTGCGAGTTCCTCGGCGCGCGAGGCGTTCAGGCTCTTGGACTCCACGCCCTCGAAGAGATCGAGGAAACGACCCAACGGGTCATAGGTGGCAATGCCTTCATCATTGAATACGCGACGGTCGTACACGAGATCAAGAGCGACCTCGCGCTGCTCGTCGGGTATGCGGTTCATCGGCAGGATCTTCGATGCATGCACGATGGCGGAGTCGAGTCCGGCCTCCATGGCCTCGTGCAAGAAGACCGAGTTCAGCACCTGTCGCGCCGCCGGGTTCAGTCCGAAGGAGACATTCGACAGACCGAGAGTGGTCTGCACTGTGGGGTACTTGCGCTTGAGCTCGCGAATCGCCTCGATCGTCTCGATCGCATCGCGCCGTGTCTCCTCCTGGCCTGTGGCAATCGGGAAGGTAAGGGTGTCGACCATGATGTCTTCGACGCGCATTCCCCAATTGTTGGTGAGGTCAGCGATGAGCCGATCGGCAATGCGTACCTTCCACTCGGCGGTACGCGCCTGGCCCTCTTCGTCGATGGTCAGTGCCACGACGGCAGCACCATGCTCGCGCACGAGGGGCATGATGCGCGCGAAGCGTGAATCGGGGCCATCGCCGTCTTCATAGTTCACTGAGTTGACCGTGGCGCGGCCACCGAGTGCCTCGAGGCCGGCTTGAAGAACAGCGGGCTCGGTCGAGTCGATCATGATAGGCAGGGTCGATGCGGTCGCGAGTCGGCCGGCGAGCTCGCGCATATCAGCGACGCCATCTCGGCCCACGTAATCAACGCAGAGGTCGAGCATGTGGGAGCCATCGCGAATCTGCGCCCGGGCGATCTCCACGCAGTCATCCCAGTTGCCGTCGAGCATGGCCTCGCGGAACGCCTTGGATCCATTGGCATTGGTGCGTTCGCCAATCGCGAGGTAGGCGGTGTCTTGACGGAAGGGCACGGATTGGTAGAGCGAGGCAACCGCTGCCTCCGGCTCGACCACGCGCTCGACAACCTGCTGGGCGCGCACGGCCTTGACGATGGCCTCGAGGTGCGCGGGTGTCGTACCGCAGCAGCCGCCGACCAGGCCGAGGCCGTAATCGCGCGTAAAGGTCACGTGCGCCTGCGCGAGTTCCTCTGGGCCGAGCGGGTAGTGCGCCCCGTTGGCGGTGAGCACGGGAAGGCCCGCGTTGGGCATGGCACTGATACCGATGCGAGCGGACTTCGAGAGGGTGCGCAGGTGCTCACTCATCTCCGCAGGCCCGGTGGCACAGTTCAACCCGATCATCTCGATGCCCAGCGGCTCCAGGGCCGTCAGTGCCGCACCGATCTCCGAGCCCAGCAGCATCGTGCCAGTGGTCTCGACTGTGACCTGTGCGAGAACCGGTAGATCAACACCAGTCTTGGCCATCGCACGCTGCGCGCCGATGATCGCCGCCTTGGCCTGCAACAGATCTTGTGCTGTCTCGACGAGAAAGGCATCGACGCCGCCCTCGATCAGGCCGAGAGCCTGGGTCTCGTACGCATCGCGCAATAGCGCGTAAGGAGCATGGCCGAGACTTGGCAGCTTCGTGCCCGGGCCCATAGAACCGAGCACCCAACGCGGCTGCTCCGGAGTCGACCACTTGTCTGCGCTCTCGCGAGCGATCTGCGCGCCGGCCTTGGCCAGCTCGAAGATCCGGTCGGTGATGTCGTACTCGGCCAGGTTCGCGTAGTTCGCGCCGAACGTGTTGGTCTCGACGCAGTCGACTCCGACGGCGAAGTAGGCGTCGTGCACGGCTGCCACGACGTCAGGGCGGGTCACGTTGAGGATCTCATTGCAGCCTTCATAGCCCTGGAAATCCTCAAAGCTGGGATCTTGTGCCTGGAGCATGGTGCCCATGGCCCCATCGGCGACGACAACTCGACTGCGTAAGGCTTCCCGAAGGCTCTCTCCCATAGTTAGGCAAGCCTACCTGTAAACGCTGAGACGCTACGGTTGAGCCATGTCGTGGACAGTGAGGACTTCAGACGGCCAGACCCTGTCCGGCGATGAACGTGGCTCCGGCTCCGAGGCGGTCGTGCTCTTGCACGGACTCTCCCAGCAGACGCACTTCTGGGATCCGGTCTGCTCATACCTGACGCTCCCGCGCATTGTGCGGATCGACCAGCGAGGTCACGGCCTGTCGAACACGCCTACGGACGCTGATTACTCGATTGAGCGCTGCGCTCAGGACGTCGTCGAGGCCATGGATGAACTCGGCATCGAGCAAGCGACGGTCATCGGGCACTCCTGGGGTGGTGCGGTCGCAGCCCGAGTGGGTGCCGCCGATTCAATTCGCATCCGCACGATCGGCTTGCTCGACGGCGGCCTGCGCGGACCAGCCGACATGGGTCCCCGCGATGAGGTGCGCGAGAGACTGCGACCTCCAGCGCTGAACATTCCGGCTGATGAACTCTGGCAACTCGTCTCCACGGGCGACCTTGGCCCGTACTGGTCTGACGAGATCCACTCGGCTCTGGCGCCCACCTTCATCGAGGTCGACGGCCTGGTACGCACTCGCATTGGCGTTGACCGACATATGCGAGTACTCGACGGACTCCTCGACTACACCAGCGTGCCCGACATTCGTGCTCGCCGTGGAGATACGTGGGCTGTTCTGTGCACCGACTCCCCCAGCATCGATCCGTTCGTGGAGCGGCGACTCCAGGAGATTGGCGAGATCAACCTTCAGATCTGGCAGGGAGCAATCCACGACGTTCCACTCCAGTGGCCCGCTCTCGTGGCAGGCTGGATCACAACAGTGCATTCGGCAGCCGGCGAGGAGAACTGATGATCGAGTACGACGAGCTTCCCGTGCTCGTCGATCCCGTCATGGTGTGCGCCTTCGAGGGCTGGAATGACGCCGGTGACTCAGCGAGCGGAACCATCGCGCATCTCATTGACGCCTGGGATGCCCAGCTTCTCACCGAGCTCGACTCGGAGGAGTACTACGACTACCAAGTCAACCGACCGATGATCGCCATCGACGATGCAGGCGTGCGTCAACTCACGTGGCCCGGCACACGGCTCTATGTCGCTCGGCTCCCTCTTTCACCGCGCGACGTGATCCTTGTTCAAGGTGTCGAGCCCAACATGAAGTGGCAGCAGTTCACGCGCGAAATTCTCGGCCTTGCAGCAGAGCTCGACGTGCAATTAGTCGTCACGCTCGGCGCACTGCTCTCCGATAGTCCGCACACTCGACCTGTACCCGTCACCGGTTCGTCCACCGATCTCTCCCTGTGCGACCAGATGGGTATCGAGGCGTCGCATTACGAGGGGCCGACTGGCATCGTCGGAGTGATCCAGGAGGCGTGCACGCGTTTCGGAATCCCCGCAATCAGCCTGTGGGCGGCTGTCCCCCATTACGTGGCCGCACCGCCTTGCCCCAAGGCCACGTTGGCTCTTGTGGGTCGAATCGAGGACATCCTCGACGTGCCGGTTCCCCTGGGCGACCTTCCCGAAGAGGCGCGAGCCTGGGAGGCCGGTGTCGATGAGCTCGCTGCCGAGGACGACGAGATCGAGGAGTACGTCAAGCAGCTTGAGGAAGCCCGCGACACCGCTGACCTTCCCGAGGCGAGCGGGGAGGCTATTGCACGAGAGTTCGAGCGCTACTTACGTCGTCGCGGAACGAACGACTAGCGAAGCTCGCTGTAACGCTCGATAGATGCGCGCGTCGACGCATCGACATCTGCCGGCACGCCATCGACAAGCTGGCCAAGAATCCCCATCGCCACCTTCTTGCCGAGTTCGACTCCCCATTGGTCGAAGGAATCGATACCCCAGATCACTCCCTGCACGAACACGCTGTGCTCGTAGAGAGCGACGAGCGCACCTAGTGCCGCCGGATCAAGGCGCTTGAGCATGATCACGTTAACCGGTCGATTGCCGGGCATGACCTTATGAGGCACCAGAGTTGCCGGCGTGCCGTCGGCTGCCACCTGTTCCGCATCGCGACCGATGGAAAGCACAGCCGCCTGCGCGAGAGCATTCGCAACGAGCATTGCCTGTTGATCGCCATCGGGGTTCTCTGACTGAGCGACGACGATGATGTCACTGGCCACGGTGTCGGTTCCCTGATGCAGGAGTTGATAGAACGAGTGCTGACCATTCGTGCCGGGCTCACCCCAAAAAATCGCGCCAGTTTCGTAATCCACTCGGGTGCCATCGCGACGAACGCTCTTGCCGTTGCTTTCCATCGTGAGTTGCTGAAGGTACGCCGGGAAGCGCGACAGGTACTGCGAGTACGGCAGCACCGCCGTGGTCTCGATCTTCAGGAAGTTTCGATTCCAGACGCTGAGCAATCCGAGCTGCAGGGGCAGATTCGACTCAGCAGGAGCTGAGGCGAAGTGCTCGTCCATGGCCCGAAACCCATCGAGCATCTGAGCGAAGCCGTCAGGCCCGATGGCGATCATCGTCGAGAGCCCGATTGCGGAGTCCATGGAGTAGCGGCCGCCGACCCAATCCCAGAATCCGAACATGTGCGCGGTGTCGATACCGAACGCGGCCACAGCAGTGGCGTTCGTCGACACCGCCACAAAATGATGTGACACGGAGTCGGGGCCGAGATCATTGACCAGCCACGTTCGGGCCGCCTCGGCATTGGTCATGGTCTCGAGAGTGGTGAAAGTCTTGGACGCCACGATGAACAATGTCGTGGCGGGGTCCAGATCTCGAATCGCCTCGGCGAGATCAGTCGGATCGACATTGGAGACGAACCGGAACGCGAGATTACGATCGCTGAAGGCACGCAGAGCCAGATACGCCATCGCCGGACCGAGATCCGAGCCACCGATGCCGATGTTCACGACAGTGCGAATCGACTTGCCCGTGGCACCCTTCCACTCTCCTGATCGCACGCGATCGGCGAACTCACCCATGCGACCCAGAACCTCGTGCACATCAGACGAGACATCCTGGCCGTCTACGAGCAGTGCCTGATCGCGACGTCGACGAAGAGCCGTGTGCAGCACCGCACGATCCTCGGTGTTATTGATATGTGAACCGTCGAGCATTGCTGACCGAGCAGAGGCAACGCCTCGCTGCTCCGCCAGCGCTCGCAGCTGGGCCAGCACCTCATCGGTCACCCGTTGCCGCGAGAGATCCAGGCTCAGACCACAGGCATCGATCGTCAAGCGCCTCGGACGTGATGGATCAGCCTCGATGAGTGAACGGATGGTGGTTCCGGCCAGATCATCGCTGAGTTCCTGCAAGGCTTGCCAGGCTGGGCTGCTGAGCGGGCTGTCGGCTGAGACTGCATCGGGCGTCATGGCACTAGCCTTGCACTGCTGCCCTCCGTGAGGTGCATTGACTACGAGGAGTCTTCGTGAACACATCGGTAACCCTGGGAATGGTTGGCTGCGGGCGCATGGGCGCGAATCTGGTTCGTCGGGCGATGCGCGGCGGTCACCAGGCCTTCGCTTACGACCCTGATCCCGCTGCCGTAGCTCCTCTTGCTGCCGAAGGTGCGACTGGCGCTGCCAGCCTGACCGAGCTTGTCGCCGCAATGCCGTCGCCGCGCACTGTCTGGGTCATGGTCCCCGCCGGTCACATCACCGACTCCGTGGTCACCGAGCTCATCGGCTTACTCAGCCCCGGTGACACCTTGATCGATGGCGGAAACTCCTACTACCGCGATGACATCCGTCACGCCGGCCAGGCGGCCGAGAAGGGCATCGACTTCCTCGACGTCGGCACCTCAGGTGGCGTCTGGGGTCTCGAGCGCGGCTACTGCCTGATGATCGGTGGCAACGATGCAGCCGTGAAGAGACTGGCCCCGCTCTGGGACACCATTGCCCCTGGCTTCGACACTGCAGAGCGCACTCCGGGCCGCACCGGAGATGTCACCCCCGAGGAAACCGGGTGGTTGCACTGCGGCCCGAGCGGCGCCGGGCACTTCGTCAAGATGGTGCACAACGGTATTGAGTACGGCCTCATGGCTGCCTATGCCGAGGGCTTGAACATCCTCAAGCATGCCAATGCTGGCAAAGCATCACGTGACGCCGATGCCGAGACGGCTCCCATGAGCAACCCCGAGTACTACCAGTACGACATCGACATTCCGGCCGTCGCCGAAGTGTGGCGACGCGGCAGCGTGGTCGGCTCGTGGTTACTGGATCTGACTGCTGATGCCCTGCACCAGTCGCCCAGCCTCGAAGAGTTCGGCGGCCGAGTTTCCGACTCAGGTGAGGGCCGATGGACGGCCATTGCTGCCATCGAAGAAGGCGTGCCTGCACCGGTGCTCACCGCTGCTCTGTACGAGCGTTTCGAATCGCAGGGCAACGGCACCTACGCAGGCAAGGTCTTGAGCGCCATGCGTAAGGCCTTCGGCGGGCACGCCGAGAAGGCGAAGAGCTAAAGCCTTACGCCCAGAAGTGAGTCGCACATAGCCGCCATCTGAGCAGGTGCGTCGCTGCTGGTACCGGAGCCACTCAATGCCTTCACGCACCAGGCGTCCATGACATCCAGGGCAGAAGCAGTCTGAAGATCGTTAGTCAGATGCTCGCGAATCTTTTCGATGTACGGAGCTGCCTCTTCACCGGTCGCGCAGGCGATCGCACTTCTCCAGAGTCCGAGGCGATCAGTTGCACCCTGAAGGCCGTGAGGAGTCCAGGCCCAGTTGCTGCGGTAGTGATGCGCGAGTAGGGACAGCCGAATCGCCATCGGGTCGTGACCTTCATTGCGTAGCGCCGAGACAAACACGAGGTTGCCGCGCGACTTCGACATCTTGTGCCCTTGCCAGGCCACCATCCCGGCATGCACGTAGTGCTTGGCGTACGGGTACTCCTCCCGGATCACCTGTGCCTCCGAGGCCCCCATCTCATGGTGAGGGAATGCCAGGTCGCTGCCGCCGCCTTGTACGTCGATGCCCATGCCGAGGTAATCCAGGGCAATGGCGGTGCACTCGATATGCCACCCGGGCCGGCCGTGACCCAATGCGGTATCCCACGAGGGCTCTTCCGGTCGAGCAGCCTGCCAGAGCAGGCAATCGAGCGGGTGTCGCTTGCCCGGACGATCGGGATCACCGCCGCGCTCGGCGAAGATACGAATCATCTCCTGTTCGTCGAGATGCGCCACGCTTCCGAAAGCTGGATCACTTCCGACCGCGAAGTAGAGGTCGTCATCGACGGCGTAGACGACTCCACGCTCTTGCAACGACTGTACGTAACCCGCGACCGACGGAATGGCCTCGACGGCACCGATGTAGTGATCCGGTGCGAGCACGTTGAGCGCGGTCATGTCCTCACGGAAGAGTGCGGTCTCGCGCTCGGCAATCACCTGCCAGTCCTCGCCCACTGCTACTGCTCGCTCGAGTAGCGGATCATCAATGTCAGTGACGTTCTGCACGTAGAGAACCGGGTGCCCGGCATCTCGCCACACCCTTTGCACCATGTCAAAGGCGACATAGGTGGCGGCATGGCCCATGTGGGTGGCGTCGTACGGAGTGATGCCGCAGACATACATGCGAGCGGTGCCTTGTGGTGCGGTCGGACGAATCGTTCCCGTGCCGGTGTCCATCAACGACAGGGCAGGCGCCAGCCCGGGGATCTTGGCCGGTACCGGCACGCTCCACGACTTCACTCGATCAGCCTAGTGCGGCTAGAAGACCGGCCACGGGACCGCGGGCCACTGCGGCGATGGGTGCGGCAAGGTGCCCGTTTCGATGAGAGCGCGCAGTCGCCGTTGAGTAGCCGCGATCTCCTCGGGTGCAAGCCACGGTTCAAGAATCTCAGGCAGTGAGGGCTCGAGTGCCTCGAGATCAGCCAGCACATCTACGTCAACAGGTTCGCCTGCCCAGCCCCACAGCACCGTTCGGAGCTTGTCGTCAACGTTGAAGGAGACTCCATGATCGATGCACCAAATGCGGTCGTGCGCATCGAGGATCACGTGCCCGCCCTTGCGATCAGCATTATTGGTGAGGGCATCAAAGGCCGCGATGCGATGCAGGTCGGGGCGGTCAGCATGCACGAGGACGAGCGGATTTCCCTGCTGATCCTCGGCGTTCAACACGTGCATCCAGCCCGGCAAGACATCGACCGGTGCGCAGACATCGATGACGTCGAAGTCTTTCGTTTCCTCGATCCATGCCTGGCACATGCCCGGTCCCGCCGGACCCTCTTCCCTCCACACGGTCGGCGGCACGAGATGCCATCCCAGCGCTTCGGACACCGCGAAAGCAGCCAGCTCTCGCCTGCCGAGGGTTTCGTCAGGAAAATCCCATAGCGGACGCTCGCCGGCTACCGGCTTGTAGACGCAGTGCAGGAGTCGATCGCCTTCGACGGGAACAGTGCACAGCAGCGTGGCGTTCGAGGCGACGGCCAACCGCCCTTCGACCGTGAGTTCGCCGTCGCTGAGTGCAGTGAAAAGCCTCGGGTCCTTAAGCCATTCGTTGATCGGTTCGATCATGCGCGTCGGCGGTAGCCATTAGCTCGTGGGCACACGTGACCGCCGGCATCAAGCGGCTGATTGCAGAAGGGGCAGGGCGGGCGACCCGCGGAGACCACTGCACGAGCCCGCTCGGCAAAGGATCGTGCCTGGATCGCCGTCACCCACACCCGAAGGGAGTCGGGGCCTTCGGCATCGTCATCAGCGAGCTCGGGGATTTCCTCGAACTCCTCACTGATGGCATGTGCCTCGATGACAACATGCGAGGAGGCGTCATCCCAGCCCAAGGCCATGGCACCCACTCGGAATTCCTCGACGATCGGAGCATCAAGGGGCGCCGAATCGGCAATCAGATCGACACCTGCCGGCGGGATCTCGACCTCGACCTCGCGAGTCTCGAGAACCTCATCAAGAAGCTGGTCAATCCGCTCGGCGAGAACTGACACCTGACCCTTTTCGGCCACGATGCTGGTCAGTGCGTTGCCCTTACGTGCCTGAAGGAAGAAGGTGCGCTCCCCCGGCATGCCGACAGTGCCAGTGACAAAACGATCAGGGTCACGAAACTCGAATACCTGGCGACTCATCCCTTGCCTCCGCCCACGGCGGCATCGCTGGACTTCGTCGTCGATTTGGCCGGCTTGAGAAGACGCCCGAGATCGACCCCGGAGTCGTTGCTCCGCACGACGAAAGGTCGATGCGAGGTGTACTGCACGATGCTCAATGATGCGGGATCCACGCGAATCCGTTGGAAGGCGTCGAGATGCATGCCCAGGGCATCGGCCAGGATCGCCTTGATGACATCACCGTGACTGACGACTACGTACAGGCCGTCACTTCCGACAGTCTCATTCCATTCGCGAATTCCCTCGACCGCGCGGTGCTGCATGTCACGCATACTCTCGCCATCAGCACCGGGGAACACTGCAGCACTGGGATGCGCCTGTACTACAGACCACATCGGCTCTTTCGCAAGATCGCCGAGCTTCTTGCCTGTCCAGTCACCGTACTTGCACTCCACGAACCGGTCGTCGATTTCGCGGATCACCGAACGTCGTTGGAACGCAGCGATCGCATCGGCTGTGGCGACCGTGCGCTCAAGCGGTGAACTGACGATTCGGGGAATACGAACCTCCGAGAGCCGCTCGGCGAGTTCGGCAGCTTGCTTGCGACCATGTGAATCGAGTTTCACGCCGGGGAGGTGCCCGGCGAGGATGCCATCGGCATTGGCCTTGGTGCGTCCGTGCCTGACGAGCAGCACCATGGTCATGACGACAGCACTCCCGCTGCGAGCAGAATCATCACGACAATGCCGAGGCCCACTCGATAGATGACGAACGGGGTGAAGCTTCGAGTGCTTACCCAACGCAGCAGCCATGCGATCACCGCAAAGCCGATGACGAACGCGATGACCGTGGCCATGATGGTCGGACCCCAAGCCACGCTCGCATCACTGCCGATCTTGCGCGCCTCGTAGAGACCGGAACCCAGGACAGCGGGAATCGCCAGCAAGAACGAGTAACGGGCCGCTGCCTCTCGAGTGAAGCCCAGGAAGAGTCCTGTCGAGATGGTGGCACCGGAGCGCGAGACACCGGGGATCAGAGCAAACGCCTGACCGATGCCGAACATGATGCCCTGGCCTGAGTTCAAGCTGGCAAGTGACTTCTGCTTGCGTCCGATGCGATCGGCATACCCGAGAATCAGGCCGAAGACGATCAGGGTGACAGACACGAGCCACAGGTTTCGCGCCACGGTTTCGATCTGGTCTGCGAAGAGCACACCGAGAACCACGACCGGAATCGTGCCGATGATGATGTACCAGCCCATGCGTGCATCGAGATTTCGACGCAATGCCGGGTTGACCAGGCTTCGTCCCCAGGTGCTGACTATGCTGATCAATTCCTTGCGGAAGTACAGCAGCACGGCGCACTCGGTTCCGATCTGAGTGACGGCAGTGAAGGCAGCGCCCGGATCGTTCCAGCCGAACAACTGCGACACGATGAGAATGTGCGCACTGGACGACACCGGCAGGAATTCGGTCAGGCCCTGGACTATGCCCAGGACAAGGGCCTCGAACCACCCCATCAGGCGGCGTCCGGGGTGTCATCGGTGAGGTCAGCCATGATGCGAAGGATCTCCAGTCGTTGGTCGAGTGTCTCAGCTACCGGGGTGATGCTGAGCGTCGTGACCCCGGCAGCTTCGTAGGCCGAGAGTCGATTGCTGATGCGCTCAGGTGATCCGAGCAGAGAGGTGTGATCGATGAACTCAAACGGGACAGCCATGGCGGCTTCCTTGTACTTCCCGTCGAGGAAGAGCTCTTGCACCTGTGCGGCAGCGTCCTCGAAGCCCATACGCACAGCGAGCTGGTTATAGAAATTCTTCTCGCGGCTGCCCATGCCCCCGATGTAGAGAGCGCTGTTGGCTCGAAGTGCGTGCGCGCACATCTGCGGGTCTGCGCCAATCACTACCGGCACCGTGGGTACGACGTCGAAGCCGTCCATCGTCTTGCCGATCTTGGCGCGCCCGCGAGCGATCGCCTCATGCTGCTCACCCGCGTATTCGGGCGAGTAAAAGATCGCGAGCCAGCCGTCAGCTATCTCGCCACAGAGCTCGAGGTTCTTCGGTCCGATCGCGGCCAGGTAGATCGGCAGGTGCTCGCGCACAGGCGGGAAGTTGATCGCCAGGGCTTTGCCGGGTCCATCAGGCAACGGCAAGGTGAAGAACTCCCCCTCGACACTGACCTTCTTGCGCGCCAGGGCGTCACGAACGATTGACACATACTCGCGGGTTCGCGCCAGCGGCTTGTCGAACCGCACGCCGTGCCATCCCTCGGACACCTGCGGCCCGGAAACACCCAGGCCAAGTCGGAACCGGCCGCCCGAGAGAGCGTCGAGGGTAGCCGCCGTCATCGCCACGTTGGCCGGAGTTCGCGCCGGAATCTGAAGAACAGCTGAGCCGAGATCGATGGACTGAGTCTGAGCCCCGATCCACGACAGGATCGTGACGGCGTCGGAGCCGTATGCCTCCGCGACCCACACCGATGAGTAACCGAGTGAATCGGCCTCAAGCGCCAGGGCGATATTCGAGGCATCGTTGCCGGCACCCCAGTAGCCGAGATTGAGTCCGATTTCCATAAGGCGAGCCTATGCCCCCGCGTGACACCAGCCAGGTAGCGTCGCCTCATGCAGCAACGTCCACTCGGCAGATCCGGCATCTGGGTCGGTCGTCTCGCCCTGGGCACGATGACCTGGGGTCGTGGCACAGACGAATACGAGGCCCGCGATCAACTGGCTGCCTTCCTGAGCGCGGGCGGCACCTTGGTCGACACCGCTGATGTCTACGCGGAAGGTATTTCTGAGCAACTTCTCGGTGAATTGATTCGCGAGTTCGATATTCGTGACGAGATCATTCTCGCCACCAAGGCGGTCTCACAGCCTGACCCCGGCCGCAGATTCAATGGCTCTCGACTGCATCTTCTTCGTGCTCTCGAGGGATCACTTCGTCGACTCAATACCGACGTCATCGACCTCTGGCAGTTGCACGCCTGGGATCCCTGGACTCCCATGGACGAGACCCTCGCAGCTGTCGACGAAGCGGTGTCGAGTGGCAAGGTTCGCTACGTCGGAATCTCGAACTACTCAGGCTGGCAGACAGCTCGTGCAGCCACGTGGCAAAAGGCAGTCCCTGGCCGTGCTCCCATCATCACCACTCAGATGGAGTACTCCCTACTCGAGCGTGGCATCGAACGCGAGATCGTGCCCGCAGCTCAGTCGCTCGGCCTGGGCGTTCTCCCCTGGTCTCCCCTGGGCCGAGGTGTGCTGACCGGCAAGTACCGGCACAGCACGCCCGCAGACTCGCGCGGCGGGAATGCCGACACGGCGTCGTGGATTCAGGTGTATCAGGATGAACGCTGCCGACGCATCGTTGATGCCGTGGCCACGGCAGCTGAAGGCCTGGGCTGCTCGCCGACTGAGGTATCGATTGCCTGGCTGCGTGATCGCCCCGGCGTCGTCGCACCGATTCTCGGCCCACGCACGACAAGCCAGCTCGTGGCTGCACTCGCGGCGGAGGAGCTCGAGCTTCCCGAGGAGATCCTGATCGCACTCGACGACGTCTCGGCTCCGGCCATGGGCTACCCCGAGGCCGGCTGGGCTCAGCGCAGGTAGCGATGCAGCCCTCAGGTGCAGTCTGGGAATTCCGCGAATTCTGGTTTCCGCGGGGCACCACCCGTGAGGTGGCTCGTCAGGCGCTGACCGAGATGGCTGAGCAGGATCGTTGGGAGCTCTCCCGCGTCGCGATCTTGCATGACGGACGTCGCAAGGTGGTGCTCAGGCGCAAGGTCTACCGCGTGCAACGCACTGCGTGACTCACTCCTTCTCACACAACTCGCAGGAAACGATCAAGAACGCGCACACCGAAGGTGAGTCCGTCCAGGGGTACTCGCTCGTCGACGCCGTGAAAAAGCCGCCAATAGTCAACCCCGGCTGGCATCTGCAGGGGCGAGAAGCCGTAGCAGGCAATGCCCAGGCGATGGAAGGCCTTCGCGTCGGTACCGCCGGAGATCATGTACGGAACTGCACGAGCGCCGGGATCCTCGGCACGAAGCGCTGAAGCCATTAGGTCAACCGATAACGTGTCGAAGGGCGCCTCGAGTGCAATGTCATCGACTACGGACTCGATGGTGATGTCAGGGCCGACGAGTTCGCGAATGGTGCGCTCGAACTCCTCTTCAAAGCCTGGAATCGTGCGCCCATCGATCCCGGCATACGCATCACCTGGGATCACGTTGTGCTTGTAGCCGGCCTCGAGCATTGTCGGATTAGCCGTGTTGCGAAGAGTCGCACCGACGAGGAGGCCGAGGGTGCCGAGCTTACGCACGAGTTCTTCGTTGTCGTGCACGGCAAGGTCAACACCGAAGGCATCGCTGAGCTCTCCTAGGAATCGATCGACGGTGGCGGTGCGACGCTCGGGCCATTCGTAATTGCCTACGCGAATGACCGCCTCGCAGAGTCGAGTGAGCGCATTGTCATCGTGAATCATCGAGCCGTGGCCCGCGCGACCGGAGGCGTGCAGGCGCATCCATCGCATGCCCTTCTCCGCTGTCTGGATTGGGTAAAGCCGCAAGTCATCGCGCACGGTGATCGAGAATCCCCCGACTTCACCCACAGCCTCGGTAACGCCGTCAAATATCTCGGGGCGATTCGCGGTGAGCCAGTGCGCGCCATGTCGGCCACCGGCCTCCTCGTCAGGAAGAAGCAGAACGACGATGTCGCGACGTGGGCGAATGCCCTCACGACCCCAGCCGCGTAATACGGCGAGAATCATGGCGTCCATGTCCTTCATGTCGACCGCACCGCGACCCCAGATGAAGCCCTCGTCGACCTCTGCAGCGAACGGCGGATGCGACCAGTCGGCAGCGATGGCCGGCACCACATCGAGGTGTCCGTGCAGGAGGAGCGCCCCCGCACTTGAATCAGTGCCCGGCACGCGCAAGTACACCCCGCGACGAGAAGAGTCACTAGTCGTGAACACCTCCGGCTCCCAGCCGGCCTCGCGCAACGCCTGAGCTGAGTACTCAGCCACGTCGACCTCACCCACGGTGAGGGGTGAATCGCCGAAATTGCTCGAATCGAGCATGATCAGGCCGCGACAGAGATCGACGACATCGGACTCGGCTTCAGGCAGTGCTGACCAGGTGGTTTCCACGCTCCCATACTGCCGTGTCGAAGGCTCAGTTCGGAGCAGGTATGCTTCTCATGCTTCAACACCTCGTCCGGGTGGCGGAATAGGCAGACGCGCTAGCTTGAGGTGCTAGTTCCCTTTACCGGGAGTGAGGGTTCAACTCCCTTCTCGGACACGTCGTTGAGACAGCGATAA
The DNA here is from genome assembly GCA_937876275.1 of uncultured Actinomycetes bacterium. Taxonomy (GTDB): domain Bacteria; phylum Actinomycetota; class Actinomycetes; order S36-B12; family S36-B12; genus CAIKZY01. The sequence goes on from CALFIA010000358.1 coordinate 15,017, forward strand.
CGAAAGCCCCCGCTTCGGCGGGGGCTTTCGTGCTTTCCCCTGCGTCGGAGCCTCCCGAGGGCTGCCATCGGGCCACAATGACTCCATGACCTTGGAATTCTCCGGCCCACTGCGTCACGTCGTGAACATCCGCCTCGAGCCCGACATCGATGACTCGGTGCGGGTGCCCCTCGAACGCGATCTTCGCGAATTGGTCGAGCAGCACCCGTACGCGAAGTCGGCCTCACTTCACCGCGATCTCGGCCGACGCCCGGCTGCCCCGGTCTCGGCGACGTGGATGGTCACGATGGACTTCGCGTCAATGACTGACTTCGAGCTTTACCTCAGAGACCCACTACACGCGAACTTCCTGCAGACCCATCAGGAATCGATGACCTTCATCACCGCTATCCAGTTTCCGCTCGAGGACCGCGACGGTTAAGCGGGGGCACCCGAAGAATTCGCGGGACCCTGCCGTGATCCGAAAAGGCGGTTCAGACCTACGAGGGCGAGCATGAAGACCAGCACGATCGCGACCCCCACGAGCGTGGCATCGAGCCGCTGAATCGCGACCTTGGTCACCGTAGAACCGGCGCTCTCGTAGAGGACTATCGCCGGGGTGAGAAGTGCGGCGAAAACCCAGTAAGGCTTTCCGGTGAGCATGACCACCATCGCGGCGATCATGCAAATGGTGCCCAGCAAGTAGAGGATCGAGCCACTCTCCACAACAGCACCCACGGCGACAGCGATAATGAAACCGATAACGGTTCCCAATGCTCGGGAGCCAGCCTTCTTGAAACCATCTCCGAGATTTGGCTGGTACACGACCACGATGGTGAGGATGATCCAGCCGCCTCCGTGACCCAACGAGAGGTCCACGACGAACCAGGTGGCGATTCCGACCATCAACGCGAGAATCGAACTGAACCAGAGCATTCGTGAGGTGCTCAGGGGTGCGAGTTTCGGCGGATGCACCCATCGCTGCGCGATGAAAACAATGAGAGTCACCCAGAGCGTGGTGAGCAGCATGATGCCGCCGGCAATGAGAGGCGCAGGCAGAGAACCGCTGAACTTCGGCGGCTCGGCCACGATGAACCCGAGTGCGATCACGGTGGTCAGGAAGGCGTTCTGCATTCCTGCTTTGCCGCCATACCCGCGAAGGAATGCTGCAATGGCCAGGACGATCGCCGCCGCCAGGGCATAGGGGGCAGACCACACCGTCAGTGCCGTCATGATCGAGAAGGGAACGGCCATGACGAGCCCCGTGTGCCAGCCTCGACCCATGGTGCAGGCGAGAAAGGTCGCCAGCCCGCCGAGCATTGCGACACTCACAGCGCTCTTCCAGCCCAAAGCACCCATCACGATCGCTGGCGCGAACCCCGCCACAACCATGAGAATCACAGAGATGGCGATGCTCTTAGTCTTCGCCAATTTCGGCGTGGTGGGTCCAGTTCCTGGTGCACTCATGGTCACATCAGAGCAGGTCAAAGCCTGTTTCACAGACAGCGCGCGCCGACTAAAACTTCGCTGCGCCCGCCTTCTCCTGAAAGTGCTTGGCGAGCGGCGTGAGGGCGAGCATCACCAACATAATGATGACAACACCCACCGACGTGGCCTCCAGCCTGAGTACCGCCGTCTTGTCCACGGTTGAGCCGGCGCTCGTGAAGAGCACCACCGCAGGGGTCAGGAAGATGACGAACAACCAGTAGGGCTTGCCCAGCATCATGCTGGCACCGGCGGTCATGAAGAGAAGCACGCCGACCACGTACAGCCACGGCCCGCTAGAGATAAAGAGGCCGATAACCATGGCCAAGATGAAGCCCAGTGCAGTTCCCGCGATTCGTTGACCGGCCTTGCGAAAGCTCGTACCGAGGTAAGGCTGGAAGACGACAAGGATTGTCAGGATGATCCAGGCACCGCCTTGACCGAGATTGAAGTGGACCACGCACCAGGTCACGCCGCCGATCACCACCGCGAGGATGCTGCTGTAGGCAATCACGCGTGCCGTCACGAGTTTGGTGAGCGCCGGCGGGTGCATAAATTTCCGAGCGAGGAACATGATCAAGGTGACATAAAGCGAAGCCCCGAGTGTCACGAGCCCGGTGAGCACGGGAGCCGAAAACGTGCCCTCGAATTTCGGTGGTTGCGCCACGATGAATCCGAGAGAGATAACAGTCATCAGAAGGGCATTGTGGAGTCCGAGGCGAGCGCCGTATCCGCGCCAGAACGCTGCAGCTCCAAGAACGAGGGCCGCAGGGATGGCATAGGGCGCAGCCCAGACGGTCAATGCGCTGAAGACTGCGAACGGAGCCGCCACTTTCAGACCGGTTGTCCACCCGGAACCCGTCAGGCATGCCATGAAGGTCGTCAACCCGGCGAGCATGGCAATGAACACCGCGTCGTGCCACCCGAGAGCCCCAAGCACAATCGCAGGCGCGAAAGCCGCGACGTTCATCAGGATGAGGACGAAGACGATCTTCTTCACTGCACCTGGCCGCTTATGAGCCTCTGGTGCTGAGGCAGCGGGCGACGTGGCGGCAGATGACATAGGCGAATTTCACCAGGCAGCCACCTTGTTCCCCAAGTGCCGCGCCGACTATCGATAACCCGGGGGAAATCCATCACCAATCGCGTCGGTGAGACTCCTTGCAAAAGTTGCCGACAGATGAGAGAGATCCCAGTAGACCACCGTGTCGCCGAGGACCGCTGGGCACGTGTCAGCGACACATATTCGGTCATTCACATCAATGAGGGTCACATTCGACGGCAGGTCCGCGCGCTGTGACGCAGGATCCACCTCCTCAAGGCTCTGGTTCCGGGGCACCGAGCACGACGTCATGTCGTTCGGGTTCGCCCACAAGCAATCGACCGGATCGCGCATCCACCGCGCCGTGTCGCGAATACCCACCACGTCGACCCCCAACGACTGCAGGTGTCGCCATTCTTCGACATAGCCACCAGGCGTGAACTCGCCTCCACCGTCACTGACGGTAGAGGTCGTCACCACGAGGTCCGGTGGATTCTGCTCCAACCGACTGGTCAGCGAGTCATTCCACTCATGGCAGGACGCGCCCCCGATTGCCGATTCATCCTCGACCATCGTGAACCTGCACGCGTCCTTCAGAGCGGTAATGATCTTCCATCCTCGCTCCTTGGCGAGAGCGTCGATGGCCGGGAACCAGTGCGCCGTATGACTTCCCCCGATGAGCATCACTGTCTTCGTTCCGTTCGGGTCGCCCCCCGTGCACTCGATCAACTCGGAATGCGAGAGGTCCTGCACGCATCCATTGAGGTAAACGAGCGGAAAGTCCTCGCGTGCGGACGCAAGATTGTCCACGTAAGCGGAACGCGGGTCCCCCACCCGCTCGATGAGCAGGTTCGAGCGCAGCCAGCCAATTCCAAAGGCGAATACGGCCACGATTACGAGGCACAGGCCACCGGTGAGCAAGATTCGCCGGGCACTCCACACGCTCAGCACATGTGCGCGCAGCCCACCGTCGAGAAGTCTCGTCGTCAGGTAAGCAAGAATTACTGCTGACACAATGATCGCGATGCCGGGCACCAGTGTCACCGCGTACGTGCCCGTACGAATGCGATAGAAGACGAGAATCGGCCAGTGCCATAAATAGAGGGCATAACTGAAAGCTCCTGCCCACACGAGCGGTCGACTTCCGAGCAGCCGGGTGACGGACCACCGAGATTCGGATCGTGCATCACCGCTCAACAAGATGAGCACGGCTCCCGCCACCGGCCATAAGGCGGCCCAGCCAGGAAAATTCGAGGGAGCACCGATCACGGCACCGCAGGTCAGCACGAGCACCAACCCGATCCACCCGGCGGGTACCGCGAGTGCATTGGCGAATCGGCGACCGTTCACGATCGCCAGAGCCAGCAAGCCACCTGCCGCAAACTCCCACACCCGAGTGCCCGTATGGAAATAGGCGTTCAAGGCGCCACTTCGCTCCATCTGCACCGAGTAGAGAAAGGAGATTCCGAAGGTCACGATCATGATCACGGTGATCATGCGAATGATGTTCAACTGCTTCATCAGGCGACAGAGCACGAGAGCGAGTGCGAAGAGCAGAATCCAGATCACGTAGAACTGCCCCTGGATCGACAGGGCCCAGAACTGCTGCACCGGACTCGCGGGGGCCGTCTTGTTCAGGTATTCCACTGACTCGCCCGCCAGTGACCAATTCTCCAAGTAGACGGCGGACCAGCCCACCTGTCTCATCCACGGAGGCTGGTACCAGATCGGAGCCATCAGCAAGATTGCTGCAGAGACAACGGTGAGCACCAGGATCGACATCGGCAGCAGTCGAGCGGCCAATCGAGAGAAGTAGCGACCAGGTGCGAGGCGCCCACGCTCGACTACCTGGTCGAGCAAGATAAGCGTGATCAGGAATCCTGCGACGACAAAGAAGACATCGACGCCACCGGAGACCTTGCCGATGAATACATGGAAGAACACGACCATAAATGCAGCAACGGCGCGAAGGCCCTCGATCTCCGGTCGGAATCGACGGCGAAGGGATTCGGACGCGCTCGTGCCCATGTTCACCCTGGATGAATCGTGCTGATCAGCAGTTATGCGTCGCGTGCAGCCAGTCGCGCCTTGAGTGCGTCACGACGCTCCTCAAAACGCGTGGCACCGACTTCGAGCTCTTCGAGCAGCCCGGCGAGTTCATCGCGCGCACGCTGACCTACCGCTCCGAAATCCTCACGCTCGAAGACACGCCACTTGCGCAACACCGGCATGACGACGTCGTCCTTGTGCTGGCGGAGGTCGTAGATGCCAGCCACGGCGATCTCGACGGCCTTGCGGCCGAAGCCCTCGATGCCGTGTCCGGGCATTGCGAAGTCACGCACGTTGTTCAGGACGGCCACCATCGCCTCATCCGGCTCCAGCTCGAAGATCGCCTCCATCACATTGCGATAGAAGACCATGTGCAGATTCTCATCGGTCGCGATACGTGCGAAGAGCTGCTCGGCGACCGGGTCGCCGGTGGCGGCACCGGTGTTGCGATGCGAGACGCGCGTGGCGAGCTCCTGGAAGGAGACATAGGCGAGGCCGGAGATTGCGCCCGGATGAATGGCCCCGAACCCTTCCGTCATGTGAGTCATGCGTGCCCGCTCGAGCGCAACCGGGTCTACTGAGCGGGTAACTGTCAGGTAATCGCGAATCGCGATGCCATGGCGACCCTCCTCGGCGGTCCAGCGCCCGATCCACTCTCCCCACACGCCATCTCGACCGAGATAGGTAGCGATCTCGCGGTGATAGCTCGGCAGGTTGTCCTCGGTGAGCAGATTGATGACCAGGCTGGTGCGCGCAGCTTCGCTGAAACGCTGCTCTTCGGGGGTCCATTCCTTACCCTCGAGCACGCCACTGAAGTTCACGCCCTCGCCCCACGGCACGTACTCGTGCGGGAACCACTCCTTTGCCATGGAGAGGTGTCGATTGAGCTCGGTTTCGACCACCGGCTCGAGCTCGCGCAGGAGGTTCTGGGTACGGACGTCATCGGCAAGGGCAGTCACCTGTTTAGCCTAGATCGGAAGAGCGTCGTGTAGGGAAAGAGTGTCTTCGCCTGTGTA
>CALFIA010000359.1 GCA_937876275.1 uncultured Actinomycetes bacterium
GGAGTTCAGACGTGTGCTCTTCCGATCTAGTACGCAGTTGTGGGGCGCACGGCACGTACGCGCACGGAGCTCTACATGGAAGCCAACCGCGACGGACTCCTGGAGTCCGGGCGCTAGGACGCTGGTCTAGTCCCCCCCGATGGGGACACTCAGCGGTCGCGGGAGTCGCTAGAAATTCGAGACGATAGGAGTCCGGCGGGCACGGGGGAGCCGCCGGCACACGACCCTAGGTTCAGGAACTCCATCGCAGTAATGCGGTGGAGTTTCGTGTGTCAGGACCCCGATGTCAGATCGGTGACCATGCGCACCTCGCGAACCACGATCGCTTCCTCGCCATTCCAGCCGACCTGGATATCTCGGTAGGCGCTGTCGGGCCCCCACCCGGCTGCCTGCAAGAACGCCCGGCGGGCCTCATCTGCAAGCGGGCACCAGGTGACCCAGGTCGAGACACCGGCTGCGCGAGCGTGATCGGCCGCGGCGGCCATCACGCGTGAGCCGTGCCCCTGGCGAGTCAGTGCCGGATCGATCTCCAGTGCGAGCAGCTCTCCGGTGACCGCATCGGCATCCGGATCAGCGCATGGTCCGATGGCTGCGTAGCCGACCACCTCGCCTGGCACGCCGTCGACCGCGACAAGAAGCTGGTGGCCGGAGGTGGGCGGATTGAGGATCGCACCGGCCCACACCATCGAGAGATCATCGGCGTCGAGTGCCTTCAGGGCTGACTCGGGAAGGAGTGCGGCCGAGCGCCAGGCGGCTACCTGAATGCGGGCGATGTCGTCGACATCGGGAGTTCGGGCGAGGCGTGCCCTGGCAGAAGACATGAGCCCAGTCTGCCGCAGGGTGAGAGCACGCGCCGCAGCGAGATCGCAGGTGCCTACTCGATAGGGTTCGGGGGTGAGCGACGCACCAGACCAGACCGAGATCACCTTCCGCAGCGATGTCACCGTAGAACTCGTCCGCGCGAGCGCGAGCGATGCTGACGTGGTCTTCGCTGCACGAGTCTCGACCGCCGGTGAGCAGTCGCTGGACGACGTCAACTCGGATCCGGCCGCGGCGGGCGGACTCATCAACTACTTGATGCGCGAACGCCACGGCAGCCCCTTCGAGCACAACTCCCTGACCTTCTTCGTGCAGGCCCCCATCTTCGTGTGGCGCGAGCACATGCGTCATCGCATCGCCAGCTACAACGAAGAGTCAGGCCGCTACCGCCAGCTCGAGCCGGTGTTCTACGTGCCCAGCCGAGAGCGTGCGCTCATTCAGGTCGGCAAGACGGGTGCCTACGAGTTCCTTCCCGGCACCGATGAGCAGTACGACCTCATCGATGATCAGATGAAGAGTGCGTGCGCGAAGTCCTACGACGCGTACCAGACGATGCTCGATGCGGGCATTGCTCGCGAGGTAGCCCGCATGGTGCTTCCGGTCTCGATCTACTCGAGCGCTTACGTCACCATGAATGCGCGCGCCTTGATGAACTTCCTGTCGCTGCGCCGCAAGGCCGAGGGCTCGCACTTCCCGTCGTACCCGCAGCGCGAGATCGAAATGGTCGCCGAGCGCTACGAAGAACTCTGGGCCGAGCACATGCCGCTTACCCATGCGTCCTTCGTCAAGAACGGCCGCGTCGCGCCGTAGCTCGCCTGCTGCCTAGGTTTCGGCGGCCGAGCGATGGTGGCCACGGGGCCGCCTCACGCTAACCTTGACCCATGCCAGGTCCCGTTACTGCTCAGGCTCCGTTCGGAGTCATGCTCACCGCCATGATCACGCCGTTCCATGCCGACGGCTCCGTTGACCTCGATGGTGCGCAGGCGCTCGCTGCCCACCTCGTCGACAACCTGGCTCACGATGGCCTGGTCATCAACGGCACCACGGGCGAGTCGGCGACCAAGACCGATGCCGAGGATCTTGCAGTGCTCAAGGCCGTCCTCGAGGCGGTCGGCGATCGCGCAACGATCATCGCCGGCGTGGGCACCAATGACACGGCGCACTCAGTTGCTGTCGCGAAGGCTGCTGCTGCCGCAGGTGCACATGGCGTGATGGCCGTGACTCCGTACTACAACCGGCCGCCGCAAGAGGGCATCATCGCCCACTTCCATGCGATCGCCGATGCCACTGATCTTCCGATGCTCACCTACGACATTCCCAAGCGCACCGGTACCGCAATCGAGACCGAGACCATCGTGCGTATTGCCGAGCACCCGCGCATCGTCGCGAATAAGGACGCCAAGGGCGATCTTGATTCCGCGCAGTGGGGAATGGCGCGCACCGATCTCGCCTGGTACTGCGGCGACGACATCCTCAACCTTCCGATGCTCGCTATCGGTGGCGCGGGAATGATCTCGGTTGTGGGGCACCTCGTCGGTGATCGGCTCAAGGCCATGGCCGATGCATACGCTGCCGGCGATATTGAGACCGCGCGCGAGATCAACGCAGGTCTGCTGCCGGTGTACACCGGTCTGTTCCGTACCCAAGGAGTCATCTTGACCAAGGCTGCTCTCGCGATGCAGGGCCTGCCGAGTGGTCCGGTGCGTCTACCACTGGTTGACGCGACCGATGCGCAGAAGGCGCAGCTGCGCGTTGACCTGGCCGCGGGCCGGGTCAACGGATTCACCGCATGATCCACAACGAGCTTCCCTCGCCCCCCGCACTGCCTGACGGCGGCCTGCGCATGTTCGCGCTCGGTGGCCTTGGCGAGATCGGTCGCAACATGACCGTCTTCGAGTTCGGCGGCAAGCTGCTCATCGTCGACTGCGGTGTTCTCTTCCCCGAGGATTCCCAGCCGGGCATTGACTTGATCCTTCCTGACTTCACGCCGATCGCCGATCGTCTCGATGACGTCGTAGCCGTGGTTCTGACTCACGGGCACGAAGATCACATCGGTGCGGTGCCCTACTTGCTGCGCAAGGCCGAGGGCATCCCGATTTATGGCTCGCAGCTCACGTTGGCGTTGCTGGAAGCCAAGCTTCGCGAGCATCGCATCAAGGGCGACACCACTGTCGTCAAGGAAGGCGAACGACTTCAGCTCGCAGACTTCGATGTCGAGTTCCTGGCCGTCAATCACTCGATTCCCGATGCACTCGCACTCGCGATTCGCACGCCTGCCGGCACAGTTCTGCATACCGGTGACTTCAAGATGGATCAGGTGCCGCTCGACTCGCGCATCACCGATCTCAATGGCTTCGCTCGTCTGGGCGATGAAGGCGTCGACATTCTCATGGTCGATAGCACCAACGCCGAGGTGCCGGGTTTCGTGCCGAGCGAGCGCGAGATCATTCCGGTTCTCGACTCGGTCTTCCTGCGCGCTGAGGGCCGCATCATCGTGGCCTCCTTCGCCTCTCATGTGCACCGCGTGCAGCAGATCATCGACGTCGCAGTTCTGCACGGGCGCAAGGTGGCGTTCGTGGGCCGCTCGATGGTGCGCAACATGGGCGTGGCACGTGATCTCGGCTACCTCAACATTCCGGGCAGCACGCTGATCGGTAGTGATGAGCTGACGAATCTTCCCGATGACCAGGCGGTTCTTATCTGCACTGGCTCGCAGGGCGAGCCGATGGCCGTGCTCTCGCGCATCGCCAATCGTGATCACGCGATCAATGTCGGCCCGAATGACACCATCGTGCTCGCCTCGTCGCTCATCCCCGGAAACGAGAACTCCGTGAACCGGGTGATCAACGGTCTCACGAAGCTGGGTGCCACGATCGTGCACAAGGGCAATGCGCTCGTGCATGTGTCAGGTCACGCCTCGGCCGGTGAGCTGCGCTATGTCTACAACATCGTCAAGCCGCGCTACGCGTTCCCGGTTCATGGCGAGTGGCGTCATCTCCGGGCGAACGCTGGGATCGCCAACAGCGTGGGCATTGACAACCAGCACGTGATCTTGGCCGACGACGGTGTCGTGGTCGATCTCGTCGATGGAGTCGCTCGCACGGTCGGCTATCACCCGGTGGGCTTCGTGTATGTCGACGGCTCGAGTGTCGGCGATGTCACCGAGACCTTGCTCAAAGACCGTCGCGTGCTGGGGGAGGAGGGGTTCATCTCCATCTTCGCCGCAGTCGACATGGTCGATTCCAAGGTCGTGGCCGGGCCCGAAATCCATGCCCGTGGCCTGGGCCTGGCCGACCACGAGTTCGAGCCGGTTCTCGAGAAGGTCCGCGAGATCCTCGAGTCGGCCCTGCGCGAGGGCCAGAACGACCCCCATGACCTCCAGCAGCGGGTCCGTCGCGAGGTGGGCAAATGGGTGAGCACGAAGCACCGGCGCAGGCCGATGATCGTGCCCGTGGTCATTGAGGCCTGATGAGGCGAGTGCGGCCCGAAGCCCCGTAGGGGCGAGTGGACGTGAGCCCCGGAATCAGGCCTCCGGAAAGCCGAGGCGTAAGACACTCCGCGTGTTGCGCGTGTGACTACCGTGACTGATGGGGCACCGCCCCTAGGCTGCCTCCATGGCTTCCCGCACGTCCGCGCCTGCCCGAAAGTCAGCCCGCGGATCTTCCCCCAGCGACCGCACGCCCGCGCCTCGTAAGAAGGCGGCTGCCAAGCGGCCAACGTCCAAGAAGAAGGCGCCAGCCCGCAAGGCTGCCGCTGGGCCCGGCCCGCTCGTACGCGCCCTCCACGGTGCAGGTCGCGGGCTGAGCGCTGCCTGGATCGCCACTGCTCGCGTGACCGGCAACACCGTGCGCGCCATCCGCCGTGGGGAGAACGAGACCGATCCCGAACTGCACCGTGACGGTCTTGGCCTGACCCTGCTCGTTCTCGCGGTCGCTGCCATCGCCACGATCTGGTTCGGCTTCGACACCTGGTTCGTCTCCTGGATTCCGCTTCTGGCCGGTTCCTTCCTCGGCGCCCTCGACTGGGCAGTTCCGATCATTCTCATTGCCCTGGCCTGGCGCGTCCTGCGTCATCCTGATGATCGCGCGACGACCGGTCGCCGCATCATCGGCGGCACCATGACTGTTATCGCCGTGCTCGGCCTGTGGCACGTGATCTGTGGAATCCCGACACCCAGCGATGGCGCCTTCGCTATGGACAGTGCTGGCGGAGTCATCGGCTGGATCGCCACGGCACCGCTCGCCTCCGCCATCGGCCCGATCTTCACCGGTCTGCTGTTGCTCGTGCTGCTCGGTTTCGGCCTGCTTGTTCTCACCGGCACCTCGTTCGCCTCGCTCCGCGAGGGCGGAGCGGCACTGTTCACCTGGCTGCGACATGGCAGTGGTGGAGGGAGCGGCCGAGAGACCATTGAGGAATTCGACGGCGACGAGGACATCGCTGCTTCGCTAGGTGAACTCGCAGGCGATGAGCCCTTCATCACTCCGCTTGCGGAAGAGGACGAGGAGCGACCGGCAGCAATCCTGATGGCCGGTGTCACGCCTGTCGAACCGGCGTCGGATGTTGCTCACACCGTCGCGATCGAAGGTCATAGCGCTCGACATGCGACTGTCGCGATCGCAAAGCCGTCTGCAGCTCCTGCACCCAAGCCCAAGCAGCTGCCGCTGTCGGGCAATGTCGTCTTCACTCTTCCCGATATGGGAATGCTCAAGCAGGGTCCGGCTCACAAGACCGCGACGAAGGTCAACGATCAAGTCGTCACGGCGCTGACCGAGGTCATGGAGCAGTTCGGCATCGACGCAACTGTCACCGGCTTCATGCGTGGACCGACAGTCACGCGTTACGAGATCGAGCTCGGCCCGAGCGTCAAGGTGGAGCGCGTCACTGCGTTGAGCAAGAACATTGCCTACGCCGTGGCCAGCGCCGATGTGCGCATTCTCAGCCCGATTCCGGGCAAGAAGGCCATCGGTATCGAGATCCCGAACACCGACCGCG
>CALFIA010000360.1 GCA_937876275.1 uncultured Actinomycetes bacterium
GACCGTCGTCATGATGCCGTTGGGGGCGATGACGTTGACCACGCCCACCGCGGTGCCGCCGAAGCCGCCGCTGTCGTGGATGTCGCGGTCGTAGCCGTCGAACACCACCTTGGTGTAGGGTTCCGATGCCAGTGTGTGCAGCTTGCCGTTGATCTCGACGATGTCATGGCTCGCACCGTACGCCTGCTCTCACAGGTCACCCGCGAAGTTGCTCTGGTGCAGTACCCCACCCTCTCGCGGTCATCAGTTCGGCACGTTGAAGTCGTGTCACTGAGCACCACGCGAATCCTCGTCGTTCTCATCGCTGATACCGGTCGAGTCGACCAGCGCATGCTTGATACCGCGGCTCCCATCGACGAGACCATCGTGGCTGATGTGCGCGCCCGCATCGCACTCGTCATCGGCGGCCGTCGATTCATTGAGGTCCCCGACCTACTCGTCGGTTTCGTCGAGTCCTTTGATGTTCATGATCGAGCATTCGTCACTGCCGTCGCCGCAATCGTGATGGAGCTCGCGGTCGAGAAGTCAGACCAGCGGGTGATGATCGGCGGCACGGCTAACCTGACCCGCCGCGGTGATGGTCTTCCGATGAATCTCCAGTCGGTTCTCGAAGCGCTGGAAGAGCAAGTCGTGCTCCTGAAGTTGCTGGGTGAAGCGACAGCCGGTGACTCGATCCTGGTTCGAATCGGTCATGAGAACTCCGTGCAGGGCATGGAAGCAACGTCGGTGGTCAGCACCGGTTATGCCCGCGGCGATGAGCTCGTCGCATCACTTGGCGTCGTGGGCCCGACCCACATGGACTACGCCTCCAATATGGCCTCGGTGCACGCGGTTGCGCAGTACCTCGGTCGAATCCTGAGCGATCAGTAGGGATACACGTGGCCACCGATTACTACGCACTGCTTGGCGTCTCCCGCGATGCCGGCGCCGACGAGATCAAGAAGGCGTACCGCAAGCTCGCACGCGAGCTGCACCCTGACGTCAATCCTGATCCCGAGGCGCAGGAGAAGTTCAAGATCGTCACGGCTGCCTACGAGGTACTCAGTGATCCCGAGAAGCGTCAGATGTATGACATGGGCGGTGACCCGCTCAGCGCAAGCGGTGGAGGGTTCGGCGGTTTCACCCAGGGCTTTGACTTCGGCGACATCATGGATGCGTTCTTCGGTGGCGGCCAGCAACGTGGCCCGCGCACGCGTTCACGTCGCGGGCAAGATGCGCTGATTCGCATTCAGATCGATCTCGCCGGTGCGGTGTTCGGAGAAGAGCGCGAGATCACTATCGATACCGCGACCACGTGCGGAAGCTGCAAGGGCGCAGGTACCGCGGCCAACAGTCAGCCTGAGACCTGCGTGATGTGCAAGGGCCGCGGTGAGATCCAGCAGGTGCAGCGTTCCTTCCTCGGTCAGGTCATGACCTCGCGCCCGTGCCCCACGTGCCAGGGCTTCGGCACCACGATTCCTCATCCATGTCACGAATGTGCCGGTGACGGTCGCGTGCGCACCCGTCGCACGATCACGATCGCTGTGCCGCCCGGTGTCGATACGGGCACGCGCATCCAGCTCACCGGTGAGGGTGAGGTCGGTCCGAATGGCGGGCCGGCAGGCGACCTCTACGTCGAAATCCAGGTCAAGGCACATCCGGCATTCGAGCGGCACGGAGACGAGTTGCACTGCGAGATCACGTTGCCGATGACCTCAGCGGCGCTGGGTTCCTCGATCACGCTCGACACACTCGATGGACCACAGGAACTCGACGTGCGTGCCGGCACGCAGCCCGGCGAGGTGCTGATTCTCAAGGGCAAGGGTGCAGGTCGACTGCGCGGTGGCGGTCGAGGTGACTTGCACGTTCATCTCACGGTCACCGTGCCGAACAAGCTCAATGACGAACAGGCTTCGCTTCTGCGCAAGCTCGCTGAACTCCGCAATGAGCAGGCCACTCAGGTCGGCGTCGGGGATTCGGAGAGCTCCGGACTCTTCTCCAAGCTCAAGGGATCGTTCAAGAGCCGGTGACAGCCTCTGTCTTTCTTGTCGACCCGGTCTCGCTGGCGAAGGCCGGTGAAACTTATGTTCTCGACGGCCCCGAAGGTCGCCATGCTGTCTCGGTGTCGCGCATCGCGATCGGCGAGCGCATCCACGTGGTCGATGGCGAGGGCACCCGGCTCGTCGGTACCGTCCGCGAATACCAGGGCAAGGATTCCTGCTTCGTCGATGTCGAGTCCATCGAACGACTGGCCGAGCCGTCACCGCGCCTGATCGTGGTTCAGGCCCTGCCTAAGACCGAGCATGGTGAGCTCGCAGTTGACCTGCTGACCCAGGCCGGCGCGGATGTGATCGTTCCGTGGGCTGCATCTCGTTGCGTCACTCAATGGCGCGGAGATCGCGCGGAGAAGTCGCGGGGCAAGTGGGTTCAAGCAGCGCGTGCGGCAACTAAGCAGTCGCGTCGATCTCGCGTTCCGGAGATCCGCCCGCTTGCCTCTCTCGCGGAAGTCAGTGCCCTAGTGGGCTCGGCCGCCGCCGCCTTCGTCCTGCATGAAGAGGCCACGGCGCCCCTGGGCACCTGTGAGGTACCGCCGAGTGGTGACCTCGTGCTAATTGTCGGCCCTGAGGGCGGAATCTCGCCCGACGAAGTCGCTGCGCTGGCCGGTGCAGGCGCTCGCGAGGTGCTCATCGGAGCGACAGTTCTGAGGTCATCATCGGCAGGTGCGCTGGGCATTGCTGCCTTGATGTCACGCTCCCCATCGTGGACAGGCCTGCCCGTGGGAGGATCAGCAGGTGAGTGACTGCCTGTTCTGCCGGATTGTCGCCGGGGAGAT
>CALFIA010000361.1 GCA_937876275.1 uncultured Actinomycetes bacterium
CAGCATTGCCCTGTGCCGACCAGGTCGTGGCTTCGATCTCGCACTCCTGCGCCAGACGCGCTCCCCACTCATCGTCAACGCCGATGACGGCGCGCTTCGCATGAGCGGCCGTGAAGAGCTCGGCCTTGGCAAGGAAGTAGTTCTCCATGGAGCCGTGATAGTCGAGGTGATCCTGAGTGAGATTCGTGAAACCGACGACGTCGAAGCTGACGCCATCAACACGATGCTCGCTCATCGCGTGGCTGGAGACCTCCATCGCGACCGCATCAACACCTCTCTCGCGCATGACTGAAAGCAGTTCGTGTAGATCGGTCGATTCCGGAGTCGTACGCGAGCCAGCATGACTCTCCCCCGCGATACTCACGCCTACGGTGCCGATGACGCCAGTGAGATGACCTGCGTTGCGCAGTGCAGCATCGAGCAAATGGGTGACGGTCGTCTTGCCGTTGGTGCCGGTGATGCCGAGCATCGTGAGCGAATCAGCCGGGCGACCATGAACGTTGGCAGCGAGTTCACCGAGATGCGCTCGCGGATTCTCGATAACGAGCACGGGAACACCGAGCTCAGCGCATCGCGCCAGACCGGCTTCATCGGTGAGGAGTGCCACTGCACCGGCCGTGACTGCTGAATCAGCGAAGTCGGCGCCATGGCGCACGTGCCCGGGCAATGCGGCGAAGAGATCGCCGGGGCGCACTGCGCGCGAATCAAGGGTGACTCCGGTGATCATCAGGTCAGCTGAGGCGGGCTCACCTGCCCACTGAACACCTGCGATCAGCCCGGCGAGGCGCACCGGGGTCGACGTCGGTCGCTCCATGCGCGCCACCCCGCTATCCGTTCTTGCCGAACTTGAGCGGAATCCGAGGGGCAACCGTTCCGGTCGGCGGCACATGGCGAGTCTTGAGTGCACTCATCATGACGTCTTTGAAGACAGGTGCAGCGAGCTGGCCGCCCCAGCGTCCGACACGCGGCTTGACGATGGTGACCGCGACGACGAGTTCCGGCTTATCGGCCGGGGCCATGCCGATGAACGAGGCCACGACGTCAGATCCGTATCGACCATTGACAGCGACCTGCGCGGTGCCGGTCTTTCCCGCTACGCGATAGCCGGGAATCTGAGCCTTAGGAGCGGTGCCATCCTTCGACACCACCATCTCGAGCATCGTGCGTACTGTCTTCGCGGTCTTAGGGCTCACGACCACAGTCTCCTGCGGCGCCGCACCACTGGTCACGGTGCCGTCAGGTGCGGTGACACTGTCGATGATGCTGGGCGTCACGCGCACGCCATCGTTCGCAATCGTGGCGTAGACGCTCGCAGCCTGGACTGCGTTGACGTTCATGCCCTGACCGAAGACCAGAGTCGGGAAGGTCGTCTGCGACCAGTTCTTGTAGGCGGGAAGTGTGCCGTCGCTCTCGCCCGGGAAGTTCAGGCCCGTCGGAGCGCCCATGCCGAACTTCTTCAGGTAGGAGTTGAACGCGCGGCTCCCGATGCGCTCGGAGGCGAGGATCGTGCCCAGGTTGCTCGACTTCGCCAGGATGCCGGCGAGGGTGAGATGCCACGTGCCGTGCGCGACGTCGTCGTGGAACACCTTGTCGCCGCGCTTGAGAGTGCCGGGAATCGTGAAAGCTGAGGTCGGATTCGCGGCACCCTGGTCGATGACTGCAGCCATCGTCATGGTCTTCGCCGTGGAACCGGGTTCGTAGACATCACTGAGCGCGCGGTTACCCATGTCGCTTGAGCGGGCCTTCGCGAAATCATTGGGATCGAATGTCGGCGCAGTGGCGAGGGCGAGGATCTTGCCCGTATGCGGATCCATGACGACGACCGTGCCGCTCTGCGCACGTGCTGCTGCAACCTGATCCGCGATGGCCTGCTGCGCGACGTACTGAATATCGCGATCGATGGTGAGCTTCACTGTCGAGCCAGCAACGGCCTCAACCTTGGTGTGCTGGGCTGTCGGAATGGCGCGACCGCCTTGACCGCGCTCGTAGGTCTGCGTGCCATCAGTGCCGGCGAGTTCCTTCTGCATGCCGAACTCGAGTCCGCCGAGGCCCTTGCCGTCAGCACCGACGAAGCCGACGAGGTTCGCCGCGAGGCTGCCGTCCGGGTACACGCGCTTCGAGGTGCCTTCCTTCAAGATTCCCGGCAGGCCAAGATCGGCGATGCGCTGCCAGTTCTCGGGAGTGAGGTTCTTGGCGACATAGACGAAGCGACGAGTGCCTGTCAGGCGAGCAGCAAGTGCCGCCGGATCCACGGAGAGAATCGGCGCCATCGCTGCGGCCGCGGCAACCGGATCAGAGATCAAGGTCTGGTCGGCCGTGACGTTGTAGGCCTGCACGGTGACAGCGAGAGGATTGCCTGCAGCATCGGTGATGGCACCACGGGCGGCCGGCAGTGCGATTTCCTTCAGACGCTGGCCGGTGGCTTCGCTGGCAAGGGCTGACCCACGCACTGCCTGAAGCTCGACGAGGCGGCCCAGGAAAATCGTGAGGATGATCGCCACGATGACGAGAATCGCGGTGCTGCGCTTGCGATGATCGCCGAGGGTTATCCACTCCCGATCCACGGGACCACGGTAATCCGAGCGTGACGGTTGACGGGTCGGACGCGGACGTGTCGGGGTGTGATTCGCGGAGGGCCGACTCATGATCGAAGGACTATCCGATCGGTGTGGCGCTCAAGCCGGCATCGCTCTTGGCGATCTTTGCCTTCTTGCCTGCCTTGCCGGACTTACCTGCGCGTGCAGCCTTCGGCGTATCGGTGACGTCGACGATCTCGCCCCAGGCCGAGTCGGCAGCCGTCGCGACACCCGCAGCAGCGGCGTCGGCAGCAGCCGGGTCATAGTTCGGGTCGACCGTGGTCGGGAAGTCAGCTGCAGCGTTGTCCACTGCTTCGACGGCAGTGAGATCAGCCGGGGTGGCGAGCTTGGGCAGCGGCGCATTCGGCGAGACATTGGCTCCATTGGGCTTGCCGAGGATCGAGCCATCACCGAGGTTCAGGAAGACCGGGTTCTTGCTTGGCTTCATGCCGAGAGCACGCGCCTTGGCTTCCAGGTTCGCCGGGTTCGACATGGCGTCGACTTCCTTCGACAGCGCCTGTGCCTCGACAGTGAGTGCCGACTTCTGGGTTTGCAATTCACTGACGACGAAGGCACCGGAAGCAAGGGAGGTGTTAATCAGGAGCATGACCACGAGTCCGGCACCGAGCAGCCCGCCCGTGGTCAGGCGGCGATGGGCGATGCTGTAGGCGGCGAGGCCCAGATAGGCCTCTGTCTTGCCGCCACCAGTGGGGAAGAACAGCAGGTCCACCACCTCGCGGTCGTCGTGCGCCTTTTTGGTCAGGCCATCGAGGTTGAGCAGGATGAAGGCCAACTGGAACGGTCGCCACTTGGGCGCGGATTGCGCTGCCGGATCACCATGCTGGCCGGCATTACGCCGCCGGGCCGCACGGGCAACCGCCTCGTTCATCGCCGCGAAGGCACGTCTGGCCAGGGGATTATTGGCCAGCAGTGCGATACCCGCGGCGATCCGATGCTGGGCGATCGTCGTGCGGGTGATCAGCGTTCGCGCCACATCCTGCCACCGCGCGCCCGCAATGGCGGGGATGGTGCCGTCCTGCACAGCGATCCAAGCCGCGTAGGCCTCGGGCAACTGCGCCAAAGCTTTTTGCAGTGGGCAAACATTGCCGCAAGGTTGCGTGAACCGCCGAGGCACACACGAAGCTACCAATGCGAAAGCTAAATTTGATCCGATTTAGGTTAACG
>CALFIA010000362.1 GCA_937876275.1 uncultured Actinomycetes bacterium
CCGGCACTCACCATCACCCACTGGCCATGGCAGATGGCGGTCGTTGGCTTGCCGGAGGCCAGCATGTCCTGAACGAATTTCTGCGCGTCCTTGTCGGCACGCAGGAAATCCGGGTTCCAGCAGCCGCCGGGAAACAGGCAGGCGTCGTAGTCCGCCACCCTGGCCTCGTCCATGTAGCGGTCGATCTTGAGCCAGCCGGCATTTTCCATGAGGCGGATGGCCAGCACGTGGGTCTTGGTGAGCGGCGGAAAGCGCAGGCCCAGCGTGGGGTGGAACTCGCCGATGCGCGGGGCCACCACATGCACCGTGGCGCCATGCTCGGTCAGCCACTTGGTGGCGCCGACGATCTCGATCTCCTCGTTCACCTTGATGATGCCGCGCTCGATACGACCGGTGACGACGGTGCCACGACCGGTGATCGTGAAGACGTCCTCAACGGGCATCAGGAAGGGCTTGTCGACGTCACGCTCGGGGGTAACGATGTAATCGTCAACCGCGGTCATGAGCTCGAGGATGGAGTTGCCCCACTTCTCGTCACCCTGGAGTGCCGGGAAGGCTGCAACGCGAACCACGGGGATGTCATCGCCCGGGAACTCGTAAGCACTGAGAAGCTCGCGAACCTCCATCTCGACCAGCTCGAGGAGATCCTCGTCATCGACCATGTCGCACTTGTTGAGTGCAACGACGATGGCGGGAACGCCGACCTGGCGAGCAAGGAGGACGTGCTCCTTGGTCTGCGGCATCGGGCCGTCGGTGGCGGCGACGACGAGAATCGCACCGTCCATCTGGGCTGCGCCGGTGATCATGTTCTTGATGTAGTCAGCGTGACCGGGGCAGTCGACGTGTGCGTAGTGACGCGCCTCGGTCTGGTACTCGACGTGAGCGATCGAGATCGTGATACCACGCTGGCGCTCTTCGGGCGCCTTGTCGATCATGTCGAACGGCGTGAAGGGGTTCACGTCCGGGTACTTGTCATGCAGCACCTTGGTGATAGCGGCAGTCAGCGTGGTCTTGCCATGGTCAATGTGACCAATGGTGCCGATGTTGACGTGCGGCTTGGTGCGCTCAAACTTGGCCTTCGCCACTTGAGTTCTCCCTTTTCGGTTTGCCGTCCGGCGTTTTCGCGGATCGGATGGTTTCTTTGGTTATTGGATGGTGCTGTGATCCGCGGTTATTCGCCGCGAGACTTTGCGATGATTTCCGTCGACACGTGCGCCGGAACCTGTGCGTATGAATCGAACTGCATGCTGTAGCTCGCGCGGCCCTGTGTACGGCTGCGCAGATCGCCCACGTAACCGAACATCTCGGACAGCGGAACCAGTGCCGCAACGACACGGGCTCCTGAGCGCTCCTCCATGGACTGGATCTGTCCGCGGCGGGAGTTCAGATCGCCGATGACATCACCCATGTAGTCCTCGGGGGTGGTGACTTCGACGGCCATCATCGGCTCGAGCAGGACAGGGCCTGCCTTGCGAGCCGCATCCTTGAACGCCATCGAGCCGGCGATCTTGAATGCGAGTTCTGAGGAGTCGACGTCGTGGTAGGCACCGTCAGTGAGGGTGACCTTGACATCGACCATCGGGTAGCCGGCGAGAACGCCGTTCTCCATGGCCTCCTGGCAGCCTGCGTCGACCGAGGGGATGTACTCGCGAGGAACGCGGCCACCGGTGACCTTGTTCTCGAAGGAGTAACCCTCTTCGTTCGAGCCCTCTGCGCCGGCGTTCGGCGCAATGTCGATGATGACGCGCGCGAACTGACCCGAACCACCGGTCTGCTTCTTGTGCGTGTAATCGATCTTCTGAACGGCCTTGGTGATGGTCTCGCGGTAGGCAACCTGCGGCTTGCCGACGTTCGCCTCGACCTTGAACTCACGACGCATGCGGTCAACGAGGACCTCGAGGTGAAGCTCGCCCATGCCGGCGATGATGGTCTGGCCGGTCTCCTCGTCAGTGCGGACGTGGAAGGTCGGATCCTCTTCGGCGAGGCGCTGAATCGCGACGCCGAGCTTGTCCTGGTCGCTCTTGGTCTTCGGCTCGATAGCAACCGAGATAACCGGAGCGGGGAAGGTCATCGACTCGAGCACGATGGCGTTGGCCGGATCGCACAGGGTCTCGCCCGTGGTGGTGTCCTTGAGGCCCATCACTGCGACGATGTCGCCGGCGCCTACCGAGTCGATCTCTTCGCGCTTGTTGGCGTGCATTCGGTAGATCTTTCCGATGCGCTCCTTGCGATCCTTCACGCTGTTGAGGACGGCGGTGCCGGTCTCGAGACGGCCTGAGTACACGCGCACATAGGTGAGCTTGCCCAGGTGGGGATCGGTCATGATCTTGAAGGCGAGGGCCGCGAAGGGCTCCTTGTCATTGGGCTGGCGCTCGATGAGCACCTCTTCGTTGCCCTGCTTGTGACCGGTGATCGCGGTGATATCGAGTGGGCACGGCAGGTACGCGACAACGGCGTCGAGCATGGGCTGAACACCCTTGTTCTTGAACG
>CALFIA010000363.1 GCA_937876275.1 uncultured Actinomycetes bacterium
CGCACGGTCGGCACTCCGACGATGTCGACGTCGAGATCGAGGTCACGCACCATGCGCCGGATGAGCACCAGCTGCTGGTAGTCCTTCTCGCCGAACAGCGCGAGGTCGGCGCCGGTCAGCGAGAACAGCTTGTGCACCACGGTGAGCACGCCGCGGAAGTGCCCGGGTCGCGATGCCCCCTCAAGTTCATCGCCGAGCGGACTCGGCTCGATCTGCACCTGGCCGCCCAGAGTGCTGAGATCACTCGTGCCGTACACGTCGTCGACGCTCGGTGCGAACACGATGTCGGCGCCTGCCTGCTCGCATACGGCGATGTCCGCGTCAAGGGTGCGTGGGTATCGATCGAAATCCTCACCGGGTGCGAACTGCGTGGGGTTGACGAAATCAGTGACGATGATGCGGCCGTCGTGTCCGACTCGTCGACGAGCCGCATGAATCAATTCGGCGTGGCCTGGATGAAGCGCACCCATGGTCATCACGACCGCCGTAAGCCGCGGTCCGGCACAGACAGCAAGGAGTTCATCGCGCGACGAGGCCAGCACTACTGACATCACGCCTCACCCGTGCCGAGTGTCATGCCCAGTACGCCGAGTAGCTCTGCGGCCTGATGCGGCGCCAGAGTACCTGAGGCAACCGCGCGATCGGCTGTCACACGTGCAAGTGCCTGGTAACCGACAGCAGCCTGCTCGGAGACTCGCGCGATCGCTGCGAGCTGCCGTGCGACTGATTCAGCATCGCCCCGCGCAACTGGGCCAGTGAGTGCGTGATCGCCAAGACGCAACGCATTGTCGAGTGACGCACTGAGAAGAGGAGCAATGATGCGCTGCGGCTGCTCTATTCCTGCGGTGGTGAGCAATTCAAGTGACTGGGCAACGAGAGTGATCAAGTAGTTCGCGCCGTACGACAAAGCCGCGTGATACAGCGCGCGATTCTCCTCGGGCACCCAGATCGGATCACCGCCCATCTCGACCACCAACGCCTCGGCAACTGGGCGCAGCACATCGGGCGCCGTTACGCCGAAGGGGCATTCCTCTAGCCGGGCAAGATCAACACTCGTGCCGGTGAAGGTCATCACCGGGTGCAAGGCAAGTGGTAGGGCGCCGACTCGAGTGGCAGGCTCCAAGATCTCGATGCCATGCCCGCCGCTGGGGTGACACCAGAACTGCCCCGGGTGCACATGACCTGTCTCGGCGAGGCCGGTGACAACCGGGGCAAGAGCATCGTCGGGAATCGCGATCAGTACGAGATCTGCATCGGCCGTGACCGTCGGGATATCGACAATCGGCACGCCGGGAAGCAATGCCTCGGCACGAAGTCGCGAGAGATCGGAAACCGCCGAGACCCCGGTGACGTGGTGGCCGGCTCGGCGCAGTGCGGCACCCAGCACGGCACCTACGCGGCCTGCGCCGATGATGCCGACCCGCAGGCGCGGGGGCCCTGACTCCGTCACGCCGTTGAGCGTAGACCGCTACGGGCGGTGGCGCCCCACCTGTGCCGCGGATGGGAGGATGCGCACGTGACGGAAAGCGTGCTCGTGGCGATCGGCGCAGCCCGCCATCTCCCTCACGACCGCGTCGCACGCCTTGACCCGCGCCATCCACTCGCCCACGCACCGATGCAGCTACGGCTCGACCTCGATGGCGAGATCATCACCGCAGCCGACCCCCAGATCGGCCTTCTCAATCGCAGCGTCGAGAAGCTCTTCGAGGCGCGCGACTATCGCCAGTTGATGATGCTCGCCAATAGGCATGACTGGGTCGCGCCCTTCGCCTCCGAGGTCGGAGTCGCCCTGACACTGGAAGAGGCGATGGGCATCACGGCGCCGGAGTGCGCGACCTGGACTCGGATGCTTCTTCTAGAGCTCACTCGAGTAAGTGCCGCATTGTTATTCATTGGCTCCGCTCTCGGCGATGAAGCCACGCTCGCACTGCGTGAGTCCTTTGTCGATCTGCAAGAACGCGCCACCGGCAATCGCGTGCATCCGATGTTCGCTCGCATTGGCGGCATCGCGCAGCCGGTCACCCTCGACTGGCTCGCACGAGTGCGCGAAGTAATGAGCGGAACTCGAAACGAGATGCCACGGATCTCCGAAGCGGTGCTCGCGTACGCCGACCAGCACACTGGTCTTGCATCTCTCTCCCAGTCGGATGCGCTGGAGTTCGGAGCTACTGGCCCGGTAGGTCACGCAAGTGGGATTCACGTCGATCTGCGCGCGCAGCGGCCGTACCTCGCCTACGGCGAGCTCCGCGACCTGCTCCCTACTCACGTCGAGCACACCGGCGATCTCGCAGGCCGTTACGCCGCACTTCTCGCCGAGGTCGAACCGAGCCTGGCCATGATCGAGGCCTGCATCGATCGAGTGGAGGCGCTCGGCGATGCGCCCGTGAATGTCTCGCTACCGAAGGTGGTGAAGGCACCCGAAGGTACCTATTACGGACGCATCGATTCCCCCACGGGCGTCAGCGGCTATCTCCTGGTGAGCACCGCCGAGAAAGCGCCGTGGCGATTCAAGTTGCGCACGCCATCATTCGCGCACGCACAGGCACTGACTTCAGCTCTCGTGGGGTGCGCCATTGATCAGCTGGAAGCTGCCTTGATGTCGTTCTTCCTGGTGACGGGAGATATCGACCGCTAGGCCTTCTCGTGCTCGCGAATGTAGGTCGCGAAGCGCGCGCGCAGCAGGGCTTCCGTTGTGGGGTCGATCTCGTCGTCGCCGAGCATCTCGCGCACGGCCTTGACTGTCTCGATGAACGAGCCACCGATCGAACCCAGGTCGCCGCCTTCGGCCTCCACCGCAACCATGCCTGGCATGTGCGTGAAGAGCTCGGTGAAGAAGCCGATGTCGACGCGCTTCTCAGCGAGGTGGAAGGCGCGGTGACGCAGTTCGGCGAACGGCAGGTCTTCGAGCGGGGTCTCGGTCATGGCTGGAGTCTATTCACGAGACAGCACCTAGGCGGCCGTGGCCCGATCATCATCGAGCGGAAGTCGGCACAGGTACTCCAGCCAGAGGGCAGCAGCCACGAGCGCCAGTGCACCCAGAGCGGAAGCTGCACTTGCCCAGGTCGTGGTCATGCCGGCCGGGGTATCGCGATGCGGCAACGTCGCAATCGCAACGCCAGCGTAGAAACCTGCCACCAGAGAGCCTGCACGTGATGCAGCCATCGCCAATGCAGCACTGCGCGCCGCCATCAGCGGCGGCATGGGCTTGACACCGGGCTTGCGTTGCAGTCTCGGACGACTAAGCAACGCCCACATCAACAGGGCGAGAGCGAGCACCCACAAGGTTGCCGCCGCAAGCCACGGAACCTGGAGTACCCGACCGCTCTGGCCCGCCACGATCGTGACGACGGCATACCCGAGCACTGCCGCGATCGCAGCGAGCACGATGAGCAGACGAAGCCGAGTTGCGCCCATGAACGTGACGTAGCGCGCCGCTCTCCCTACGGGATGAGCGACTGCGCTCCCCAGAGGTTGAGGTCGCCGTCGACTGCGAACTGATCAATACGAGCGAGTTCGTCGTCAGAGAACGACAGGTTGTTCACCGCCGCGGCCGTGTCTTCCAGCTGCTGCACGCTGCTCGCGCCAAGAAGAGTGGACGTGACGCGCGGATCACGCAAGGTCCAGGCCACGGCCATCTGGGCCATCGATTGCCCGCGCTCAGCCGCGATGGCAGCCAAGGAGCGCACGCGATCGAT
>CALFIA010000364.1 GCA_937876275.1 uncultured Actinomycetes bacterium
CCAGCGCCACCCCCACCGTCACCATCACCGCACAACCCAGCGCCACACCCACGGTCACCAATACGTCGACTGTTCCTGGACCCACAGTGACCGTTACGGCAGCTGCGTCGGTCTCAGCGTCAGCCGTGCCACCGGTAGCGGTGGCACCGTCTGAAACTCCCTCAGCGTTGGTGCCCGTTACGGTTGCGCCGTCCGTCACTCCATCGGCGTTAGCTCCGGTCGCTGTTGCACCTGGCGTTGCAACAATTCCCAATGCAGTCAATGCCGGTGAAGGGACTCCTCAGGCTCACCCCCTCTGGCAGCTTGGGCTGCTCGGTACCGCGGGTGCTGGCTTCCTCTTCGCAGTACTGATGATCTCGACTCGTCGCCGCTCAACCGCTTCCCGGAAGTAGAGAGGCGAAGTCCAAATCACGAGCTCATCTAGCCGCAACTGCCAATGACCGTCGTCCTGATTCTCGGGACGACGGTCATAGCGTTGACGAACTTCACGAATCTGTTCAAGAGATGACTTCGACACGGGTCGCATCGGTCAACATCTCATTGCTCAAACAACTCAGCAGGCTAACCGTTCTAACAACGGTCTACTCCCATCTCTCAGCACGAATTCACGCGCTGAATCTCTGCATGGTTGAGGAACACGCACCATACAACCAAGAGGAGAAGACGATGAGTACGTCAGTAATTGAACGTGAACCGAGTTGGACGCCTCGTCGTTCAACTCTGAAGTCAACGGCACGCAAGGCCGGCTTGGTCGGCGTCGGGGTGAGCTTGCTCGGGTCCGGCATCGTTCTCAGCTCAAACGTCGCTCACGCTGAGGGCCAATCCGTTCGACCCCCGATGGTGAAGGTTTGCATCGTGGACCCCGGGCAAGCTTCCGGATTCAAACTTGTGACTCGAAACATCAATGAGGTCATCGATCGGACCGTCGTTCCTCAGCCATCCGCTTCACCTTCATCGAACGAGGATCAACAGAGCGACCGTCAGGATCGAAACCTCTACGCATTCTCCGTCGATAGCGCTTATTCAACGGCAATCTTTGGTGAACTCGTCGGCGGAGACCATGGTGACCAGTACTCGTATCTCGATACGAATGCGCGACACGATCAGTGGGTCACTATTCCGGCGCACGATGGCTCCGGGAGCCAGCAAATCCTGCGTGATGACTGCACCATTCCTGGTAGTGACCATAAAGTCACGATCTGCATTCCTAACGGCGCAACTTCAGCGTATCGACATGATGAGGTGGCGATCGGATTTTTGATGACCCAAGCTGGCGTCATTAAAGCCCCGTATTCGACGTCGGGCGCGGGCGTCTATCCGACGTCTGGATTTGGCGACATCATTCCGAGTCTCGCGGCTGGTCGCGAGGGCGAGCGCTATTTAACTTCGCCGTCCGCTGGACTGAACTACACGACGACGCAGTTCGGTGGAAAGTTCATTCTTGATGCCGACTGCAACGTGATCGGCATTCCGACCCCAGGACCCACTGTGATCGTGCCGGGTGCGAACACCACCACAACGGTGACCGTTCCAGGCCCGACGGTCACCGTCACGGCAACTCCGTCGGTGTCACCTTCAGCAGTCGCACCGGTAGCCGTTGCCCCCGTTGCGGTAACCCCCAGCGTTACCCCGTCGAAGGTGCCGCCGGTAGCAGTTGCTCCGGTTGCCGCAGCGGTTCCAACCGCGGTCAATGCCGGTGATGGCAGTTCACAGAATCGCCCGATGTCTCCCGTGAGCATCGTGCTTCTGGCTCTCGCAGGTGTCGGCGTGCTCTACGCAGCCCTCAAGCTGTCGACTCGCCGTCGCTCCACCTCTTCGCAGTAGCGAGGAGATCCGACCATGACTCGATCCCGTGCGTTGTGGGTGTTACTGATCGTCAGTTCGATCGTGCTGGCAACATCAGTCTTCACCGTCGCGCGCACGGGATCGACGTCAGACTCGCAGGTCGTTCCTGATCTCGGGTTCCGGGTACCGGTGACCGTCGTTCCCTCCCCCGGGACGGCGGTCACCGCCACGCCGACCTTCATTCAGCCCATTGATGAGCCGATGAAGCTGTCGATCAAGGCCATCAACATCACTGCATCTGTCGTGGCTACGGGCGTCGACTCGACTCACGCCGTGAAAATCCCGGCGGACATCACGACTGTCGGCTGGTACCGACTCGGAGTGGCTCCAGGTTCGCCCGTGGGCTCCGCCGTGATCGTTGGCCATCGCGATGGTCTCGCGCAGGGCCACGGCGCGTTCTACAACCTGTCGCAGCTGGGTATCGCTGACCGCATCACGGTGACAACCACCAGCGGAGCAAAGCTCGTCTATCGGGTGACCGCACGCGAAACCATCAAGAAGAGCAAGATGCCGTTCGACAACCTGTTCGCGATCAACGGCGCACCGCGCCTGACATTCATTTCATGCGCCGGGTACTACAGCAAGGACAACGGCGGCTATCAAGACAACATCGTGATCACGGCCGTGCCGACCGTCACTGCTTCGGCAGTTCCGTCCAATTCGTGAACACCACAGCCTGACCTGGGCCTTGCGGATAGTCGACCGTCCAGAGAGTCGCATCCTCGATCATGAATCTGGTGCCGTCCTTCGCGATGCGCTCCCCTGCGTAACCGCGCAGCACGCCTGCCCCAGCGGCATCCTTGAGCATCGAGGCACGCGAAGCCTGATGCTCCGGCGGAGCCGAGAGCCGCGAGGGCATGCCAATGAGCTCAACCACCGGCATTCGCCACAAATCAGCTGCCGCCTGGTTCGCATAGACGAAGTGGGGATCATCGCCGCCATCGTGACTCAGGATCACGGCGTCGAGATCGAAGAGTGCCTGGGCATCACTGTCGTGATTGCCGGTGCGGTTGACCAGTTCAGTGCCGACACGAGCAGCATGACTGTCGAGGATCGACACGGCGATCATTGAGTCGATGTTGGAGCTAGACATGAGTGCATGCACTTGTTCGCGTCACATTCATCGAGGCAGCACTAGTCAGTGCCGGACTCCATGGCCGCACGATCAAGTGCTTCCTCGTCAGTGCCCTGCTCGCCCGCAGGCGGCGCAGCGATCGCGTTGGCGCCACCGGCCTTGAGGCTTCCCACGAGACGCTCCTGGCTCTCGAGCAACTGGCCCTGAGAGGCATAGAGCTCCAGCTTCGATCGTGTGTCGGCGATATCGAGATTGCGCATGGTGAGCTGGCCGATGCGATCGACCGGGCCGAATGCCGCATCCTCGGTGCGCTCCATCGAGAGGCGATCGGGGTGGTAGCTGAAGTTCGGGCCACACGTATTGATGATCGAGTAGTCGTCGCCACGGCGAAGACGAATGACGACCTCGCCAGTGACGGCCGAAGCGACCCAGCGCTGCAGTGACTCGCGCAGCATGAGTGACTGCGGGTCAAGCCAGCGGCCTTCGTACAGCAGGCGACCAAGGCGACGACCCTCAGCGTGATAGTTCGCGATAGTGTCTTCGTTATGGATCGCCGAAAGCAGGCGCTCGTAGGCGATGAAGAGCAGTGCCATGCCCGGGGCTTCGTAGATGCCGCGGCTCTTGGCCTCGATGATGCGGTTCTCGATCTGGTCGGCCATGCCGAGCCCGTGGCGTCCGCCGATCTTGTTCGCCTCATCGACAAGAGCAACAGCGTCAGGAAACCGCTGGCCATTGATCGCGACAGGGCGACCTTGGACGAACTTGATCGTGACGTCTTCGGTGTCGATCTTCACCGACGGATCCCAGAACTTCACGCCCATGATCGGATCGACGGTCTCGAGCGAGGTGTCGAGCTGCTCAAGGGTCTTGGCCTCATGGGTTGCACCCCAGATGTTGGCGTCAGTGGAGTAGGCCTTCTCGGTGCTGTCGCGGTAGGGCAGGTTGTGAGCAACGAGCCACTCCGACATCTCCTTGCGGCCGCCGAGCTCCTCGACGAAGTCAGCATCGAGCCACGGCTTGTAGATACGCAGTGACGGATTGGCGAGCAGGCCGTAGCGGTAGAACCGCTCGATGTCATTGCCCTTGAAGGTCGAGCCATCGCCCCAGATGGAGACGCCGTCTTCCTGCATGGCGCGCACGAGCAGCGTGCCGGTCACGGCGCGGCCGAGCGGAGTCGTGTTGAAGTACTGCTTGCCACCGGAACGAATATGGAAGGCGCCGCATGAAAGAGCGACAAGCCCCTCTTCGACCAACGGACCGCGGCAGTCGATTAGGCGCGAGAGCTCAGCGCCATAGGCGGTTGCGCGGCCGGGCACCGACTCGATGTCAGGCTCGTCGTACTGACCGAGGTCAGCGGTGTAGGTGTAGGGAATCGCACCCTTGTGGCGCATCCAGGCCACGGCTACCGAGGTATCGAGACCGCCCGAGAAGGCAATTCCGACGCGCTCGCCGACAGGGAGGGAGGTGAGTACTTTCGACACGCCCCAAGCCTAGGGGCTGACGACCTGCGCTTCGTCGTTGGGACGGAGCGCCCCGGAGCCGCCCGGGAACGGCTCGACCGCATTCTTATTCCGGCTCCAGCGCACCGGACGCTGGCTCGGGAAGATGCAGGCGATGGCCGCGGCTGCTGCGAGAAGGATGTAGGCCACCACTCCGTCGATGATGAAGTGATTACCCGTGACAACGACGACCCACAAAGTCGCTACTGGGTAGAGCAACCACAGCCAGCGCCACTTGCTGCGGCCCACGACGATGATGAAGAAGGCCACGGCAGCCGCCCAGCCACAGTGCACAGATGGCATGGCCGCGAACTGATTCGCACCGGGGATCGCCTGGTACACGGAAAGGCCCGTGATCTGGGCCGTGTCGGCAATGCCGAGCGAGGGCAGCAGTCGCGGCGGGGCCACGGGGATGAACTGGATGACCAGGCAGGCGCCGGTGAGGATTGCCGTCGTGGTGCGGACGAAGTTCCAGTCTCGACGATGGAAGACGAGCACCCAGATCAGCGTGATGATGAAGACTGGAATGTGCAGGCTCGCGTAATACGAGTCGGCAATCTTCATCGCGAGTTCGCTGCTCAGCACCGGCGACTGGATCCATGCCTCACTCGGCCAATGCACGGCGCTCTCGAGATTTGCGAGCCAGAGTCCGGCCTCGTCTGCCTTGCTGAAGTCACCGAAGTCGAATGAGCCGGCGTACTGCCACATTGCGTAGAGCACCATGATCAGCGCGGTCTCTCGCATGATCCACGAAAAATTCTTGCTTCGCGGGAACCTGCGCAGAATCAGCCAGAGAACGACAGCCGCGGCAGCAATCCATAGCGCCTCGCGCCACGGCATCCAGCCGATTCCGGTGACCATCAGGCAATTGTGCCCTCAGGGCCGTGCGAACGTGACTAGCGGTGCTCGACCGACTTTCCGCCGTCGCGGCCGCCGCCGATCAAGATGTTCTGGCCGGTCACCCAGCCCGCGGCCGGGGAGGCGAGGTAGAGCACGCCCGCCGCCATGTCTTCGGGTGTTCCCATTCGGCCGAGCGGCACGGTTGCGGCGAGCTTGGGCATGTCAGCGTCGGTGAACTGCAGCACTCGGTAGAACGACTCGGTCGGCACCATGCCGGGCGAAATCGCGTTCACGCGAATACCGGCTGACGCCAACTCGGCTGCCATCGTCTGAGTGAGATTGAGCAGCGCGGCCTTGGAGGCTGCGTACGCAGCAGTGTTCGGGGCTGCACGCATGCCGGCGCCTGATGAGATGTTCACGATCGCGCCGCCATTGGGCATGCGCAGCGCTGCCTCACGCGAACCAGCAGCTGCCGCAATCAAATTGAGTTCGAGCATGTCGCGCATCTGCTCATCAGTGGTCACGGTCATCGGCTGCACGTGAGCATCGTCAGTGCCACCCGCGTTGTTGATCCAGATATCGAGGCGGCCGTATTCGGCAATCGCTGCCTCGGCGAGCTCCTTGGGCATTCCCGGCTTCTTGAGGTCACCAGGCATCTCGAGAGCGCGGCGCCCGAGGGCGCGCACTTCTGCGGCGACCGCTGCAACCTCCTCGGCACGGCGCGAGGTGATGACGACGTCAGCGCCCGCCTCGGCTAGGGCGATGGTGATGGCGCGGCCTATGCCGCGGCCGGAGCCGGTGATGACGGCCACCTGGCCGTCGACGCGGAAGAGATCGAGAATCGACATGGCGGGAGTATCGCAGGAGGTGCTCAAGGCCGCATGAATTCATCTAGACAACTCGAGAATTCCCGGCCGCCTGCGCAGTAAGTTGAGAAACCCCGAGTGAAGGACCCTCATGAGCATCGTCGAGCCCCCCGTCAACGTCGCTGATGTGCCCGCCTGGGAACGCACCGCCGAATTCGTGGTGATCGGTCTCGGTATCGCCGGTTCCTCCGCAGCCCTCGAGGCACAAGAGCTCGGCATCAACGTCCTGGTCATCGAGCGCGCCAGCGGTGGCGGTGGCGCAAGCGCCCTTTCCCAGGGCATCTTCTACTTCGGCGGCGGCACTGCACTTCAAAAGGCCGTCGGCTACGACGAGAGCGTCGAGAACTACCGCGCCTTCATGGAAGCGATGATCACCTCCCCCGATATCGAAAAGCTCGACGCCTACATCGATGAGAGTGTCGAGGCATTCGACTGGCTCGAGTCACAGGGAGTGCCGTTCAAGCGCGAGGCCTACAAGGAGAAGGCGGTCTACATCCGCTCCGGTGAAGGCCTGCTCAGCACATGCAATGAGAAGGTCTGGCCATTCCGCGACATCGCGAAGCCCGTAATGCGCGGTCATCAGGTGTCAGGCCAGGGTGAGATCAGCGGTGGCTCCGTGGCAATGAACGCGGTGCTCGCCACGGTCAAAGAGCGCGCCGTTCCCGTCATCTATGACGCGGCTGTTACGGCATTGGTCACCGACGGCGACCGAGTGGTC
>CALFIA010000365.1 GCA_937876275.1 uncultured Actinomycetes bacterium
ATCGACGATTCGCTCCGGGTAGCCGAGGGCGTATCCATCGGGTTGATCCCAGGGCTCATGTGCTCGTGCACCGTCGAGATGCGCGAGCTCGGGAATGTAGCGGCGCACGTAGTCGCCCTCAGGGTCGAACTTGAGTCCCTGCATCACTGGATTGAACACTCGATAGAACGGTGAGGCGTCGGTGCCGCAGCCTGCTGTCCACTGCCAGCCATGCGTATTGCTCGCGATATCGCCATCGTGCAACCAGTTCATGAACTCGCGGGCGCCGCGCTGCCACGGCAGATGAAGATCCTTCACGAGGAAACTGGCGACCACCATGCGCACGCGGTTATGCATCCAGCCCTCGGCGCGAAGCTGCCGCATGCCGGCATCCACGAACGGATAGCCAGTGCGTCCTTCGGCCCATGCGGCAAAGTCATCATCGTCATCGGCCCACTTCATTCGATCGAAGCGATCATCGAGTGAATTGCGTATCGACGTCGGTGCCTGGTGTAGAACATCCGCATAGAACTCACGCCAGCAGATCTCCTTGCGATACACCTCATCGCTCTCGCCGAGATCGGCAAGCAGGCTGCGCGGGTGAATCTCACCCCACTTCAGGTGATGGCTGAGGCAGCTCGTGCCGTCGATGTCGGGACGATTGCGCGCCTCGGAGTACTCGGCGAGTGCATTCGCCCGAAACTGCTCCCAGCGATCCCAGGCCACTGACTCCCCGGCGGTCGGCATTGCCACTCCCGCCGGTGCGGCATGTTCGGGAAGTGCGTCGGAGGGAACCCCGGTCGCGATCCACGACAGCGAGGAGTCCGGTGCCTCAGCCGGCGCGCGCCAGCCATGACGGAACCAGGCCCGATAGAAAGGCGTGAACACGCGGTACGCAGTGCCGTCGTCCTTCGTGACCCGACCGGGTGCGACTGCATAGGGCGAGCCGGTACGCACGAGGGGAAGGCCGCCAAGTGCGCGTTCCACTCCCGCATCTCGCTCCATGCCATACGGCGCGAAGTCGGCCGACACGTGCACGCTGGTCGCACCTGTCTCTGCGCACAGCGCCGGGATGACATCTACGGGGTCGCCATGGCGGATCACCAGGTGCCCGCCCAGGCTCTCGTTGAGCGAGCGCAATGATGCGCACAGGTAGGCGAGACGAACATCGCCCGCGGCATCCCACAGATTCGGATCGATAACGAAGACAGGCACCACGGGTCCG
>CALFIA010000366.1 GCA_937876275.1 uncultured Actinomycetes bacterium
CACGATCATGTTGCGCCGCAAGGCCCGTAAGACCACTGCGCCAGGAGAGATCGCGGCCGAGTTTGCCGGGGAGCCCACGTGACTTCGTTCAGCGAGTACAAGCGCCGTATAGATGCAGGCGAACCCGGGCTCGACGTTGGTAGTTCAGTGCCGAAGGACGCTCGGCCGTACCAGGGTCATCGCGCCGGCTTCGTGTCGCGAGCGCTGTCAGCGCTCATTGATGTCGGAGCGATCGTCGCCCTTGTGTTTGCGATCAATCTCGTCATCGCGCTCGTGCGCGTGATCATCGAGCGCGTGCAAGGTGCGACCTTGCCGCAGGTCGGCTGGTCGGTGGTCGGGGGCATCATCTTGATCTGGTTGGGCTGGACCTATGCCTGGAGCACGACCGGCCGCAGCCTCGGCATGCACATCATGGGGCTGCGGATCATCAGCTACTCGGGTCGCCGGGTCCGCCTGCCGGTTGCTGCCCTGCGTTCAGTCTTCTGCGTCGTCTTCCCCCTCGGCCTCATCTGGGTGATCTTCAGCCCGGCGAATCGATCCCTTCAGGATGTCGTACTGCGCACCTCCGTGGTGCACGACTGGGTGGTGGGCCTGCCCTCCATTCGCACTGGTCCGCCCCCCGGAACCGCCTGATCGGGGCCCTGCCCACCGATTCCGCGCTTTTTCACTGAAACCCGCCCCCGAGGGGGCGGGTTTCGTGCGTTCAGCCCCCGTCTTGGCCCTCCGGGGGAGCGGTGGGGGTGGCTCGGGAACCCCAGTGGAGGGAAATGAAAAGAAAAGGGGAGTAGGTGGTTGACGGTGGGGCAAAGTGGAGTACAGTGGCGTCACCTGGAGGTTCCAGGGTGACGAGTGGGGCTGGAGGTGCGGAAGTTGTTCCTGGGGACGCATTCACCGCGCCTTGATGACAAAGGCCGTCTCGTCCTGCCCGCCAAGTTCCGTGAGGGGCTTGCCGCAGGTGTCGTCCTGGCCAAGGGCCAGGACCGTTCGATCGTGGTCTGGCCGGCGGCAGAGTTCGCGGCCCACGCTGAGCGCCTGAACGAGGCCTCCCGTTCTGACGCCCAGGTCCGGGCTTACCTGCGAGTGCTGTTCTCCGGGGCATCCGATGAGATCCCTGATCGCCAGGGTCGAATCACCATGCCTGCAGCGCTGCGCGAGTACGCCGGCCTGGACCGCGACGTTGTCGTTGTCGGCAACGGCACGACTGTCGAAATCTGGGATGCCACCAGCTGGGAGACCTATCTGGCCGGCCAGGAAGAGGGCTTCTCCGGCATCAGCGAGGAGGTCGTTCCAGGAATTCTGTAGAGGATCCGCGCGGTGAGGTCTCCTCCCGCCTCCGCTCTGACACCACTTCCCCGGTGGCAGAACCGCTTGAGAAAGCGGGCGGGGACCTGGCTACGCGGATCGATCAGCACCACGAACCACAGAACTAAATGCACCACCACCGCGACAGATGAAAGGCACGACATGAGCACCTTGATCAGCCAGGTACAGCGCGTACCGTCGACCGCGCGTACCGCAGGTGTCCTGCTCGCCTCCATGTCGCTCACTGCAGCCGTGCTCGTCGGCCTCAACTCGATCGTTGGGTCCTGGGCCTGACCATGACGACCTCCATTCGCCACATCCCGGTCATGCGTGACCGGGTTCTGGCATTGCTCGCTCCGGCACTGGAAACCCCTGGTTCCGTGCTGGTCGACGCAACCTTGGGTCTTGGCGGTCACGCCGAGCAGGCGCTTACTCAGTTCCCTGACATTCATCTCGTCGGTCTTGACCGCGATCCCGAGGCGCTGCGCCTGTCGGGGGAGCGACTTGCACCGTTCAACGGTCGCACCACTCTCGTGCACGCTGTCTACGACGAGCTTCCCGAGGTTCTCGAGTCGCACGGCATCCCCGCGGTGCAGGGCATCCTCTTCGATCTCGGTGTCTCGTCGATGCAGCTCGATGAGATCGATCGCGGCTTCTCGTACGCGAATGATGCGCCGCTCGACATGCGCATGGATCCGACCACCGAGCTCACTGCAGCCGAGATCTTGAATACGTATCCGGCCGGTGACATCGTGCGCGTGCTGCGCGAGTACGGCGAGGAGAAGTTCGCGACTCGCATCGTCTCGCGCATCGTCGATGAGCGTGCCCGCGAGCCGTTCACCAACTCCGCTCGTCTGGTCGAGCTCATCCGTGAGGCCATCCCGCAGGCTGCACGTCGTACGGGCGGCAACCCTGCC
>CALFIA010000367.1 GCA_937876275.1 uncultured Actinomycetes bacterium
TGTCGCCGGCAAGGGCGATGCTCGAGGCGCCATTGGCGGCGATATTCGACAAGGTGGCGTCAAAGGCGTCCTTATCGGCGTCAGTGGGATTCTTCTTGGCGGCATAGGCATCAAAAGCAGCCGAGATCTGGTCCTGGACGGTGCCCATGGCCGATTCTGAACCCTCGATAGCGACCACGAGATCGCGTAACTGGACATTTCGGGCGACCCAGTCGCCGGCCAGGGCCCCACCTGCCACAACCGTGAGGAGAAATGCCGCGAGTCCGGCCACCCAGGGAATCCATGAGGGGAAGCGTCGCGAGGGCAGGCGATCGGTCGTCATAAGCACATCATGACCCATGCACTACCTTTTGAGCGTGACAGAGGCTCGGGACTGGCGTTCTCAATACGCCGCCCTTACAACGCGGCTTCAGCAGCAGTACCGCGAGCTCCCCACCGACGCCCCGGTCCGCCTAGCCAAGCGCACCTCGAATCTCTTCCGTCCTCGCGCAGCGGCCACCTCCCCGGGCCTCGACGTCCTGGCCTTCGACGGCGTACTCAACGTGGATCCCGAGGCCCGTACGGCCGAGGTTCTGGGCATGACCACCTACGAGCACCTCGTCGACGCCACCTTGCCGTTTGGCCTGATGCCAATGTGCGTACCCCAGCTTCGAACCATCACCCTCGGCGGCGCCGTCACTGGCCTAGGCATCGAAAGCGCGAGCTTTCGTTTCGGCACTCCGCATGAGTCGGTGAACGAGATGGACATCCTCACCGGAAGCGGTGAGATCCTTACCGTCACCGGCGCAGCCGATGATCCGAACCGCGCCTTGTTCTACGGCTTCCCGAACTCCTACGGATCACTCGGCTACGCACTACGCCTGCAGATCGAACTCGAACCGGTAAAGCCCTACGTGCACCTGCGCCATATTCGCTTCGACACCGCAGACGACATGGCCGCAGCAATGTCGCAGATTGTCGACTCTCGCGCCCAGGGTGAGTACGAATACGAGGGAGTGCGCGTCGACTTCCTCGACGGCACCGTGTTCTCCGCGCACGAGCAGTACCTGACTCTCGGCGAGATGGTCGACTCAGTTCCCAAGGGGCTGACAGTCAGCGATTACACCGCCATGAACATCTACTACCGCTCGATCCAGCAGCGCAGTGAAGACGTACTGACCATTCACGATTACCTCTGGCGCTGGGATACCGACTGGTTCTGGTGCTCACGTGCCTTCGGTGCGCAGAAGCCGTGGCTGCGACGTCTCTGGCCGAAGAGCAAGCTCCGCAGCGACGTCTACTGGAAGCTGGTGGCCTTCGATCGCAAGCGTGATGTCTCGGGCAAGATCGCGAAACTCCGCAAGCAGCCGCAGCGAGAGCCGGTGGTGCAGGACATCGAGGTTCCCGTCGACCGCCTCGCCGAGTTCCTCGAGTTCTTCCACCGAGAGGTGGGCATCGAGCCTGTGTGGGTCTGCCCGCTCAAGCAGCGCGATCCGAATGCGATCTGGCCCCTGTATGAATTCGATCCGACTGTTCTCTATGTGAACGTCGGGTTCTGGTCAACCGTGGCTCTGCCCGAGGGCGTGAGCCCCGACGAGGGTCGGGTCAATCGTCGTATCGAGGAAATCGTGACCAATTTGGACGGTCGCAAGTCCTTGTACTCCACGGCGTTCTACGATCGTGAGTCGTTCTTCTCGATCTACGGCGGAAATACCTACGCAGAACTCAAGGCACGATTTGATCCGGCAGGCAGGCTGCTCGGTCTTTACGAAAAGGTGGTTGAGCGGCGATGAAGCTGGCGGAAGCCTTCTCCCTCATTGTCCCGGCGGAACGTGGCGTCGGATTCATTGCTTACGACGGATCCACGTCCGGTCCGGCTGATGCCGCAGTGACCCTCGAGGTGCGCACCCCGCGCGCCGTCGAGTACATCGCCTCATCGCCGAATCAGCTCGGCCTCGCACGCGCCTACGTCGCGGGCGACCTTGAGATCCATGGCGATGCGTATGCCGCACTGCAGCGCCTCTACCCAATGCCGCTCGATCACGTCACGACCGGCGACAAGATCAAGCTCGCGCGCACCTTCGCGGGCAAGGCACTCAAGCGCCCCACCCCGCCGCCACAGGAGGCAGTGCTCAAGGGCGGTCGTCATAGCAAGCGCCGCGATGCCGAGGCAATTCATCATCACTATGACGTGAGCAACCTGTTCTACTCCTGGGTTCTCGGCCCGTCGATGGCCTACACCTGCGCCGTGTTCCCCGACGGTGAGGCATCACTCGAGACCGCGCAGTACAACAAGTTCGATCTCGTCTGCCGCAAGCTCGGCCTGCAGCCGGGCATGACCCTGCTCGACATCGGCTGCGGCTGGGGCGGCATGGTCATGCACGCTGCCGAGAACTACGGCGTCAAGGCCATCGGCGTCACGCTCTCGAAGGAGCAGGCGGCCTTCGCGCAGAATGCGATCAAGGAACGCGGCCTCTCGGATCGTGCCGAGGTGCGCTTCAGCGACTACCGCGATGTTCCCGAATCGGGTTTCGATGCCATCAGCTCCATCGGCCTCACCGAGCACATCGGCCGCGAGAACTACCCGTCGTACTTCGCCTTCGGATACTCCAAGCTCAAGCCGCTTGGCCGCATGCTCAACCACACCATTACGCGCCCCGATGACAGTGAGCAGAGCTACTACAAGAACGGTTTCATCAACCGCTACGTGTTCCCCGACGGCGAGCTCTCCGGCCCTGCTCACATCATGAGCGTGATGAACTCGGCAGGTTTCGAGATCCGTCACGAGGAGAACTTGCGCGAGCACTACGCACTCACCCTCAAGTACTGGTGCGAGAACCTCGAGAACCACTGGGACGAAGCGGTCGCCGAGGCAGGCCTTGGCACCGCACGCGTATGGCGCCTCTACATGGCTGCGTCACGCCTGGGCTTTGACCTCAACACGATTCAGCTGCACCAGACCCTCGGCGTGAAGCTGGGCGAGGGTGGCGTCAGCGGATTCCCGTACCGCGGCGCCGCCATCCCTGCCGCGTTCTAGCCGGAGAAATTTAGGTGAGGCATGCCTCACTTCTCGTGCTTTTCGGATGCCTTCCGCGCATCCGGGATAGCTATCAATCCGCGCGATGGTTCGGGCCCAAATTAGTCCGAGATTTGTTCGCGAAATGCATGGTGGCGCGCATCACAGTGTCCTAATCTCCGAGCACGGCACGACGGTGCCGTTCCACTTTCGCGGAGGTGCCCTGTGTCGCTGTCCCCTGAGATTCGCACCGAGACTGATCCATTGGCGGCCATGCTGGCCGATCCCGAGATCCGTCAGTCGCTGGCGGTCATCGTGGCCAATGCCCCGACGCTCGCAGCACTGGCATCGATCAGCAGCGGCCTCCTCCAGCGTGGTCCGGAGATCGCCGACAACATCAACGGCCTGGTGCGCGACCTGCGCTCGGAGCACGGCGAGGCCGAGGGCGGCATCGGTGGCGTTCTTCCCCTGGTGACCTCCCTGGGTAACCGCGCCGACACCATCACCACACTTCTGGATTCGGCAGTTTTGCAGCCCGAGGTCATCGAAGTCATTGGCCGGCTCGGAGCCGCGGCACAGGAGGCCGACAGCCAGACGGCCGGCAAGACCGTCACGGTCGGTGGCATCTTCTCCATCCTGGGCAAGCTCAAGGATCCCAATGTTCAAGAGACCCTGGCCTTCCTCTTCGCCTTCGCCGACGTCTTCGGCCAGTCGCAGCGCAGCAAGAAGGCCTGATTTCACGTGCATGAGCTCTCCGTTGCGCACGCCGTGGTCTCCACGGTGATCGACGCCCTGCCGTCACCCGATACCCGGGTGACTCAGGTGCGCCTGCGCATCGGCATGCTGTCGGGCATCGTGCCCCAGGCACTCGAATTCGCATATGACGTGGCAGCGCAAGGCACCCCGCTGGCCGACGCCGCACTCGTGATCGAGCGCTCGCCGATTGTCATCTCCTGCCCGACCTGCGGATCGCAGGAGCTCGCCGACGCACAGAATTTCACCTGCCCCGAGTGCTCGCAGCCGTGCGGAGATGTCATCAGCGGCAAGGAGATGGAGATCGTCGACATCACGCTTGACGATGCGGTGGTGGCGGCGCGATGACCCGAATCGTCGAGATCCGCAAGGGCATCCTGGAGAAGAACGATCTGCTCGCGACCGGACTTCGCGCACGCTTCGACGAGGCCGGCGTCGCCGTCAGCAACTGGGTCTCGAGCCCCGGTACCGGCAAGACGGCACTTCTCGAGGCACTGCTCACCGCTGCGGTAGAGCGCGGTACCCGAGTTGCTGCCCTCGTCGGTGACTGCGCAACGGATAATGACGCCCAGCGCCTCGCCCGATCGGGTGCTCCCGTGCGACAGATTGTCACCGAGAGCATGTGCCACCTCGAATCAGACATGATCTCCGAGCATCTCGAGGGCTGGCACCTAAGTGAGCTCGACCTGCTCATCATCGAAAACGTCGGCAACCTCGTCTGCCCCACGGCATACGACCTCGGCGAGGGCACGCGCGTTGCGCTGCTCTCGGTCACCGAAGGCGAGGACAAGCCGGCGAAATACCCACAGTTGTTCCACTCCGCCGATCTGGTCGTCATCACGAAGACCGACATCGGCGCAGCAGTGGAATGGGATCGCGACGCAGCGATGCGCGCGATTCGGTCAGTTAATCCTGTTGCACCGATTATCGAGACTTCAGCGCGAACGGGCGCCGGAGTCATCGAGTTGCTCGACCTGCTACTGCTTCGGTCAGTGGCAGCCACCCACACCCACCAGTTGCAGGAGGCACCGTGACGTCAGTGCTCTGGTTCCAAGGCGGCGCATGTAGCGGCAACACCATGTCGTTCATCAATGCTGCGGAGCCCTCAGTCGTAGACCTCATCGTCGATTACGGCCTTGAGATCGTCTACCACCCCACCCTGTCGATGGAGATCGGCCAGGCAGCCCAGGACATCTTCTGGGCTTACGCCAAGGGCGAGAAGGAAATCGACATCTTCGTCTTCGAGGGCACCGTCATCGAGGGCCCGAATGGCACCGGTCGCTACGACATGTTCGCCGGCCGTCCCATGAAGGACTGGGTCGATGACATCGCACCCCGTGCCGGCATCGTCGTCGCGATCGGCGACTGCGCGACCTGGGGCGGCCTTCCTGCTGTCCCGCCGAATCCATCCGAGAGTCGCGGAATGCAGTTCGATCGCGGTGGCAAGCGCGGCGGACACCTCGGCGAGGGCTTCGTCTCGCGCCTTGGCCTGCCGGTCATCAACATCCCCGGCTGCCCCGCACACCCTGACTGGATCTCGCAGATCATCGTCGCCTTGGCCGCAGGTCGCGTGGCTGACATTGGTCTCGATGAGTTCCAGCGCCCGACCACGTTCTTCACGTCGTTCACCCAGACCGGGTGCACCCGCGTGCAGTTCTACAACTACAAGCAGGATCCCAAGAGTTTCGGCCAGGGCATGCGCACCGGCTGCCTGTTCTACGAGTTCGGCTGCCGTGGCCCGATGACCCACTCGCCCTGCAACCGCATCCTGTGGAACCGCCAGTCCTCCAAGACCCGCGCCGGCCATCCCTGCACCGGTTGCACCGAGCCGGGCTACCCCTTCGGCGATCTCAACCCCGGCACCGTCTTCAAGACCCAGAAGGTCGCCGGCGTGATCCCGAAGGACGAGCCCGCCGGCATGGACGCCGGCTCGTACATGGCCCTCGCTGGCCTGTCACGCGCAGTCGCCCCGCAGTGGTCCAAGGAAGACATGTTCGTCGTCTGACGAACTGCCGATCAACGAACTGACACTCAGGAGAAGAGACAACATGACAACGATGGACCTCCATGTCAGCCCGCTGGGGCAGGTCGAAGGCGACCTCGACGTCAAGGTGACGATCACCGACGGCGTCGTGACCAACGCATGGACAGAGGCCGCAATGTTCCGCGGCTTCGAGATCATCCTGCGCGGCAAGGATCCGCAGGCCGGGCTCATCATGACCCCGCGCATCTGCGGCATCTGCGGTGGCAGCCACCTATACAAGGCCTGCTACGCGCTCGATACGGCCTGGAAGACCCACGTGCCGCCGAACGCGACCCGCGTGCGCAATATCGCTCAGTGCACCGAGACCCTGCAGTCCATTCCTCGCTACTTCTACGCGATCATGGGCCCGGATCTCACCGCTGCGCAGTACGCCGGTGCACCCTCGTACGCCGAGGCGGCTCGCCGCTTCGCGCCGTATGTCGGCACCAGCTACCAGAAGGGCGTGACGATGTCACAGCTCCCGGTCGAGGTCTACGCGATCTTCGGCGGGCAGTGGCCGCACTCGTCCTTCATGATCCCCGGTGGCGTGATGTGCGCCCCCACCCTGTCCGACATCACCCGCAGCCACGCGATCCTCGATCACTGGGCACGCGAGTGGCTTGAAGGCGAGTGGCTCGGGTGCTCGGTGGAGCGCTACCTGCAGATCAAGACCTGGGACGACTTCCTGGCCTGGATGGACGAAAACGAGTCGCAGCACAACAGCGATCTCGCCTTCTTCTACCGCTGGTCAATGGAGATCGGCCTCAACACCTACGGCGAGGGCTACGGCAACTTCCTCGCCACGGGCACGTTCTTGAACCCCGAGATGTACGAGAACCCGACCGTCGAGGGCCGCAACGCAGCCCTGATGTCGCGCTCGGGCATCTACGCCAATGGTCAGTACTTCGACTTCGACCAGGCTCGGGTCACCGAGGACATCACGCACTCCTTCTTCAAGGGCACCGGCACTCGCCACCCGTGGGAGGGCGTGACCGATCCGATCGATCCGGCCGATGGCGCAGCGCAGGGCAAGTACACGTGGGCCAAGGCTCCGCGCTATGACGTCCCGGGCTTGGGCTTCGTGCCGCTCGAGGTCGGCCCACTGGCTCGCCAGATCATGGCGAATCGGCCCGATGCAGGTGCTCATCAGGACTACGACCCGTTCGTGGCCGACATGATCGCCCGCATGGGCACGAACGTGCTCACCCGCGTGCTCGCTCGCATGCACGAGGCTCCGAAGTACTTCATGCAGACGAAGAAGTGGCTCTCGGAGATCGACCTGCACGCCGACTTCTACACGAAGCCGGTCGAACTGGCTGAGGGCAAGGGCTTCGGCTCCACCGAGGCTGCTCGAGGTGCACTCTCCGACTGGATCGTCATCGAGGATGGCAAAATCGCGAACTACCAGGTCATCACTCCGACCGCCTGGAACATCGGTCCGCGTGACGGCAGCGATCAACTCGGCCCAATGGAGAAGGCATTCGTGGGCACGCCAATCGAGAACCCGAACTTCCCGGTGGAGCTCGGCCAGGTCGCGCACAGTTACGACTCCTGCCTCGTGTGCACCGTTCATGCATACGATGGCAAGACCGGCAAGCAACTGGCGAAGTTCCAGATGGGTGGCGGCTGATCCGCCTCGCACGACCAACCGGGGCCCCGGCGCACAGTGTGCGTCGGGGCCCCGACTTCCCCGGCCCGCACCACTGAGACAAGGAGAGCCCGTGACACTGCTCCCGCCGGGTCTTGCTCCTGCGCCGACCCACACCGTTGTTGTGGGCTGCGGCAATCTGCTGCGCGGCGACGACGCCGCCGGGCCCGTGCTCATTCGGCTCCTCGCAGATCGCGAGATTCCCGAGGGCGTCCGGCTCATCGATGGCGGTACTGCTGGCATGGACGTCGCGTACGCCATGCGAGGTTCCACTCGAGCGATCTTGATCGATGCCTCGAATATCGGTGTGGAGCCCGGCACCGTTCACCGCGTGCCCGGCGAGGAACTGCGCGATCTCACTCCCCCCGAGGGTAACCTGCATCGCTTCCGCTGGGATCAAGCGCTGGGCTTCGCGCAGTGGCTCCTCAAGGATGAATTCCCCGAAGACGTCACCGTGTATCTCGTCGAGGGAAAATCCTTCGAACTGGGTGACGCGCTCACCCCGCCTGTGAAAGCCTCTATCGAGAGGATCGCTGACGCGATCATGGACCAACTCACAGGAGCCGGCGGTGACATCGCATGACATGCCCAATCGCCCTCCCGACGCGCCTTATGTCGAGGAGGCTCTCGCCGCATCGACCGATGTCGTCAATGAGTCCGGCAGGTGGGTCGTGTACCTCAATGTCACGCTGGTCTCCGGCGGAGTCAGGCGCAAGGTCGGCGAGTATCACGATCAGCGACGAGCCGAGCACGCAGCGGTCATCATCCATCGCAATGCGATCAGAGCCATCAAGAGACCCCCGCAGTATGACCAGTTCGGCAATCCGATCAACCGCGGTTGACCGCATCAGAGAAGGAGCATCGTGACCGTCGCACGCCCCCAGCCCCTGGGAGTCCTACCCTGGCCGGCAGGCCTCCTGCTGCTGCCTGAGAGCAAGGACGCCGCGAATGTCACCGCTGACCTGATCATGGGCCGGATTCCTGCCGACTGGCCCGCGGAGCTCGAGTACCTCCGTCACGCCCTCGAGGGCAATATCGAGATGGCGGTCGACTGCCTTCCGGGAACGGATCCGATCTCGCGCTACAACCGCGCTGTTCTCGTGGGCGGCGACGGCGTCTGGGAGGCACTCGCTGCCGAGACAACGGGCGATCTGCACGCATTAGTGGAGGTGGGGGCCTTCAGCGTCGGGCTCACCAACACGCCGCCATCCGCTGAGGGCTCCACGGGTGAGATCGCCGCGATGGTTCTCAGCGCACGTGCCTCGGCCTTCCTGGAGG
>CALFIA010000368.1 GCA_937876275.1 uncultured Actinomycetes bacterium
GCCGCCGTGGATCTTCGGAAGCAAGGTCTTCACACGGCCGTCGAGGCACTCGGGGAAACCCGTGACATCAGGCACCTGAGTCACGGCGAAGCCCGCATCGGCAATGGTCTTGGCCGTGGAGCCGGTCGACACCATCTCGACACCTGCGGCAGCAAGCCCGGCGGCCAGCTCGAGGAGCCCCGTCTTGTCATAGACCGACACGAGTGCGCGACGGATGGGGCGAGTGCTCATTGCTGTGCTCCGATCATGTGCGTGACAACGTCGACGAGGAGTCGACGTTCCTGGATCTTGATGCGTTCGTGCAGGGATTCCTCGGTGTCATCGGGCTCGATGATGACTGCAGCCTGGGCGATGATGCTGCCGGTATCGACACCTTCATCGACGAAGTGCACGGTGCAGCCGGTGACCTTCACGCCGTATGCCATCGCATCACGAACTCCGTGGGCGCCTGGGAAGGCCGGCAGCAGAGCCGGATGCGTATTGATGATGCGCC
This sequence comes from uncultured Actinomycetes bacterium, assembly GCA_937876275.1. Lineage (GTDB taxonomy): Bacteria > Actinomycetota > Actinomycetes > S36-B12 > S36-B12 > CAIKZY01. The sequence continues at coordinate 494 of CALFIA010000368.1, forward strand.
CGCGATAGGCCTCGACGATCTCGGCACCAATGATGCGCATGAATCCGGCGCTGACGATCAGATCGGGATCCACGGCGCGGATGGCGGCGAGCAGCCCGGAATTCCAGTCGGCGCGAGTGGCGAAGTCACCGGGACTCACCGTGAAGGCGGCAATTCCGGCTTCGGCTGCGCGAGTGAGCGCGTAGGCGTCGGGGGTATCGGACCCGACTGCCACGACGGCATTACCGGCCGGGGAATCGAGGAGTGCCTGCAGCAGGGACCCTGAGCCGGAGGCCAGAACCAGGATGCGGGAGGTCACTGCCTAAATCTATCGGTCGGCGCTCAGGCCACCTGCTCGGCATTGAGCTGCCGAAAGACGTGAGAAGTGACAAGCAGGGAATACGGCAGAAGTACCAGGGTCAGCAGGCCGAACAGGATGCTTCCGATGAGCATTGTGCCCACGATGAAGACGGTCAGGATGAGCATCGGGACGATGTTCTGTCGTGCCGTCGTGGCGCTGGCCTTGAGTGCCTCACTCACCGACATGCCCTTGTCCAGGATGTAGAACGGGGCAAGCTGGAAGAACAGGATGACCACCAAGCCGGGCAGGATGCACAGGCCGAGGCCCACGATGGTGGCGATGCTGTAGATCACTGCGAACAGTGCAAAGGCACCGAAATGCGCCTCGGGAAGCATGTCGGAGAGAAGCGGCTCGCGCTCACGAGTCATGCCGATAGTGGCGCGATACACGCCGTACTTGGCAATGCCTGCCAGCGCAGTGAAGAACGCCGACATGAGCAAGGTGACCAGGATCGCCGACATCGACGAGTTCACGGCTGCCTGGCATTCAGCACTGGCGAGGTTGTCGCATTTGGCGAGGGTGCGCTCGAGAAGATCGGAGATCGGGCCTGAGCCCAAACCCTGGATGATGAAGATCACGACGACGATTGCCGCAAGCCCGATCAAGACTCCGGGCTTGCGCTTGAAAGCCACGAGCCCCCAGCGGAATGCCGCGCCAATATCGACGCGGCGGGCGGGTGTGGCATCACTCATCAGCAGACTCCGTGCTCGTGGGCAGGAGGATTACCTGCGTATTGCTCTGATCGAGAACGCTCGAGGGCGTCGTTGTCGGCTCGTCTGCCTGCGTCGCGACAGGGAGTTCGACCACGACCGGCGCCTCCGCGACCGAGTCGACGACAACGGGCTCCTCGATGACGTACTCGATCAATGGTCGACGTCCGAATGCCAGGGTCACCGGGATGGAACCCACGCACAGCAGCGCGAAGACGAGTACTGCGGTCAGTAGTGGCGCCGGGCCGAGATCGCTCAAGCGCTCC
>CALFIA010000369.1 GCA_937876275.1 uncultured Actinomycetes bacterium
CCGTAACTCCGAGTACACGATGGCTCAGCTCTCCGGTGGCAACCAGCAGAAGGTGGTCATTGCACGCTGGATGCGTCAAGAGCCAGCAGTTCTGATCCTCGATGAGCCCACTCAGGGTGTCGACGTCGGTGCCAAGGCCGATATCCATCGCCTTGTCGATGAGGCCGCTGCCCAGGGCACTGCAGTGCTCGTGGCCTCCACCGATCACGAGGAACTCGTGCGGGTGTGCGATCGCGTCATCATCATGCGCCGAGGCAAGGCCGTTGACGTTCTCAAGGGCTCCACGCTCACCAATGACAACATCACCGCAGCATCCATCGGCCGCGACAGCAGCGAACCTGCTGCGTAGCCCCCACCACTACCGCCCTACACCAGCGAAGAGACCGGAGTCATCTCGATGTCAGAAGTACAAGCAGCACCTCGTCGCCGAATCAATCTCGGCTTCGATCGATTCAGCGGCGTCTACGTCTGGATCGTGCTCATCATCGTGTTCTCGATCTGGATCCCCTCGCTGTTCCTTCAGGTCGACAACGCGAAGACCGTGCTGGCCTTCCAGGCCGTCAGTGCGATCGTGGCTCTCGGCCTGATCATCCCCGTCGCTGCGGGCGCATTCGACCTAACCATTGCCGCCACCATGTCGGTGTCAGGCTGCTTCACCTCGTGGGCCCTGCTCCAGCACCGCGGCGTGGTCTTCGCCGTGGGCGGCGCATTTCTGATCGCCATCCTCATCGGCCTGCTCAATGCACTCGTCGTCGTGAAGTTCAAGGTCGACTCCTTCATCGGCACGCTGGGCATGAGCTCGGTGCTCGCCGCAGTTGCCTTCATGATCACCGGTGGCGGCCAGCAGGTGCTGAGCGCCGACGGCTACGCACCCTTCCTCGACTTCGGCCGCCAGACCTGGTTCGGCGTGCAGGCCTCGGTGTACTACGCGGCGCTGATCGCACTGCTGATCTGGTGGATGCTCGAGTACACCCCCGGCGGTCGTTACCTCTACGCCGTCGGTGGCAACCCGGTCGCGGCTCGCCTCGCGGGCGTGAAAGTTGGCAAGGTGGTCACGCTCTCCTTCGTCACCTCAGCCGTCGTGGCTGCCTTCGCAGGCATCGTGCTGCTCTCTAGCACCGCGACTGGCACCCCCGACATGGGAACGCCATACCTGCTGCCCGCGTTCTCGGCCGTCTTCTTGGGCGCGACCCAGATTCGCCCAGGACGCGTGAACGTGGTGGGCACGATCATTGCCATCCTGCTGCTGGCCACTGGCGTCAACGGCCTGCAGCTTGCCGGTGCGCCGAGCTACGTGACCCAGCTCTTCAACGGTGCGGCACTGATCGTCGCGATGGCCCTGGCCGCCCGTACGGCACGTCGCCGCAGGTAGGTATTCAGCGAAGAAGGGCCGGTGCTCATGCGCCGGCCCTTCTCGTCTGTGTGGGGCTAAGGAAGTGGGATCGCGAAGGGATTTGCCTGCGCCTCCGCCTTCGCCTGGTCACTCGATACCCAGTCGAGGGCATTACCGAGAAGCCGGCGGAACGTCTCATCAGCGAAGGTGCCGGGGCCGTCGCCCATCAGCAAGGTCGTAATCGGGCTGCGGCCCGCGGTCGTGGTCCAGCCCATGAGGGAGTGGCCGCCGTGCAAGCCGCCGTCGGCCGGCCGGCCGGCGCAGGTGACGCCTGTCGAACTGCCGTGGCTGACTTCGTCGAAGGTGTCCTGGAAGAGCTCGCCACTCATATCGGCGTCGTGCCCGAGGATCGGCGTGATGCGGTCGGTCAGCACGGGCGCGAAGTAGAGCTCGTCATCGACAGCGAAGTCGGTAATGCCTGCGCAGATGGGGTGATCAGGGGCGGTGACCGTCACGGTGAATGGGCCGACGCGGTAGCCCGACGACGGTAAGTCAACTCCGCGCAGGGATCCCGGGGCGTAGAGGAAGCGCCCGCCGATGGCCTCAGCCCAGCCCTCCCAGGCCGGCCACGAGCTGATCGCGTGGTGAAGCACCACGACTCCTTGCCCAGCGTCGAGCAGGGCGACGAGATCCTCGGCGACGCCCGGTGCCGGGGCAATGGGCTGAGGGGGTACTCCACGCTTGAGAGCGAGTCCTGGAATGTCATGGAGAAGGATGGCTTCCCATTCGCCGGCATGCTCGGGGGAGAGCCACTGCTGGGCAGCCGGCTGAACGGCGTGAGCGAAGACCCATCCGCGCTCATCGCAGATAGCGCCGATGGCTCCGAGGAAGTCGTCCATGGCGACTCGGTGCCCGCCCGTGATGACCAGGATTCGCTTGGCTGCCGGCATCGGGACTCCGTCCGTCCAGGTCGCGCGCTTGCCGCGCAGGGGCTGTCGCTGCTGAGGTACTTACTATAGTCTGCTTCCTATAACTGTGAGGAGCTTCTGAATGACGGAAACCGCTGCCCCGGGCGTCCAGTACGGCCCGCACGAGGGATACGCCGACCACGTGAGCCGTGAACTCGTGCTCGAGCTCCATCGCACGATGGTTCGCATTCGCCTGTTCGAGGAGCACTCCGGCAAGTTGGTCGAATCCGGTGACATGCCCGGCTTCCTCCACCTCTACGTCGGCGAAGAGGCAGTCGCCACCGGCGTCATGTCGGTATTCACCGACGCCGATCAGATGACCTCCACCCACCGGGGCCATGGCCACGCGATCGCCAAGGGCGCCGAGTTTCGACCGATGTTCGCCGAGCTCTATGGCAAGACCACCGGCTACTGCAAGGGCCGTGGCGGCTCCATGCATATCGGCGACACCACGAAGGGCATGCTCGGTGCGAATGCGATCGTCGGCGGTGGCATTCCGATCGCCGTTGGCGCGGCCTTCGCCTCGCAGTACCGCGGTGATGGCACCGTGGCTGCCAGCTTCTTCGGTGATGGCGCGACCAACATCGGCGCTTTCCACGAGGCCGTCAACATGGCTGCGGTGTGGGATCTCCCTGTGCTCTTCGTCTGCGAGAACAACGGCTACGCCGAGTTCACCGCGCAGGGCAATCACATGAAGCTTGACGACATCGCTGAGCGTGCCGCGTCATACGGAATTCCCGGTGTTGTCGTCGACGGCATGGACGTTCTTGCGGTGCGTGCTGTTGCTGTTCAGGCTGTCGAGCGTGCCAAGCGCGGTGAGGGTCCGACTCTCATCGAGGCCAAGACCTACCGCTACTTCGATCACCAGGGCATCAAGGGAATGCGTATTCCCTACCGCGACCCGGCGGAGGTCGAGGCATGGCGTGAGCGCGATGCGATCAAGTTGCTGGAAGCAGTCGGTGTTTCGCGAGGCCTGGTCACTGAGGCCGAGCTTGCCGCCAACTGGGCCGACACGGAGGCCGAGATTCTCGATGCCATCGAGTTCGCTCGCAACAGCCCCGATCCCGACCCTGCCGACATCCTCGACGACGTCTACAGCGTCTGACACCGAAGGAACATACGTGACTACCCGCGAACTGACGTACGTCAAGGCCTTCAACGAAGGCATGCACCAGGTGATGGCTGCCGACCCCGATGTCTTCTTGATCGGTGAGGACGTCGCCGGCTACGGCGGTGTCTTCCACATGTTCGATGGCCTGCTCACCGAGTTCGGCGATAAGCGAGTCAAGGACACCCCGATTGCCGAGCAGGCGATCATCGGGCTCGGTGTTGGCGCTGCAGCACGTGGTCTGCGCCCGGTGTGCGACCTCATGTTCATGGATTTCGTCGGCGTCGCAATGGACCAGATCTTCAACCAGGCCGCGAAGATGAAGTACATGTTCGGCGGCGGTGCCGTGGTGCCGCTGACCATCACGACTGCTGGTGGCGGCGGCATGTCGGCCGCAGCGCAGCACAGCCAGAGCCTCGAGGCATGGCTGGCGCACATCCCCGGTCTGAAGGTCGCGATGCCGGCAAGCCCCTATGACGCCAAGGGCCTGATCGTCGGAGCCATCCGCGACGACAACCCGACCATCGTCGTCATGAACAAGAAGATGCTCGGCATCGCCGACTACGGTCTCGTCGCGGGCGGCCCGGCCGGCACCGCGCTGGTCATTGTGCGTGAGGATCTGGTCGGCCACGGTCGACGCCGTCCCGACCGTGGCGGTCGGTTGGCTGCTGCATGCCCCTGTGTGTGTGCGTGTACACGAGCCAACTTGTGCCAATCCCGGCTGCAGAGCCATGGCGGCCTTCAACTGGCAAGGGGGTCCAGTACTGTCAGCAGAGGCCCGCGCGGAGCGCCCGCTGCACCAGGACCAGAGGCTAGGTGAGCGCAGAGCCGGAGGGGAGCGGCGCCGCGAGAGCAGCTACGGGGCAGCCTTGCAGCAGCTAGCACTTGCCTCGAGGTGTGCGTTCTAAAGTCTAAAGGCGCGCCTCCACGCCCGCAGAAGACCCTGGGGCTCACCTGATGGAGCTCTGCGGCGTGGGAGTCAGCATGGCGGCGCTGGAGGCCGAGGTTG
>CALFIA010000370.1 GCA_937876275.1 uncultured Actinomycetes bacterium
GCCGCCGCACCGGTCGCAGGCATGACGGGCGCATTCCCCGTTGCCGTGGGTATCGGCGACGGCGCGGGCGCTGCGGGCATGTACGTAGCCGTCGGCATCGTGCTGCTTCTCTTCTCAGTGGGCTACGCGACCATGTCGCACTACGTGACTAACACGGGCGCGTTCTTCGCCTATGTCGGCCGTGGTCTCGGCATTTCCTGGGGCGTCGGAAGCTCCTTTGCTTCCGTGCTCGCCTACATCACCGTCCAGTGGGGCGTCATCGGCTTCATCTCCTTCCAGATCAAACTGAAGATGGATGAGTACGGACTCACACTCGCCTGGTGGGTTTGGGCGTTCATTGTCATCGCCATCGTGTTCGTGCTTTCGGCAATGTCAGTTGACATCGGTGCGAAGGTCCTCGGCGTCCTCCTCACCATTGAGGTCATCGCACTCTTCCTCGTCGGCATCATCGTCCTGATCAAGGGCGGTCCGGAGGGCGCAGACCTCGGCGCTTCCTTCGCACCGTCATCGATCTTCTCGGGTGGCCTGACAGGTGGCGCAGGCATTGCCTTCGCCTTCGCATTCGCCTCCTTCATCGGGTTCGAAGCAACGGCCATCTACGGCGAGGAGTCGAAGGACCCCAAGCGCACCGTTCCCAAGGCCACGTACATCTCGGTCATCCTCATCACTGTGCTGTTCGCTGTCGTGGGCTTCGGCCTGGTCACCGGCCTGGGAGCCAGCGACATCCAGAACAAGGTCTTCGAGATCACGGCCGTTGACGGTGTGCCGTTGGCAAATCCGGGTGCGATGCTCTTCGGGGTGACCGAGACCTTCGTCGGACACTGGCTGGCTGAGGTATTCACCTGGATCGTCCTCACCTCACTGTTCGCTGCCACCCTGGCATTCCAGAACAGTGCCTCGCGCTACCTGTTCTCCATGGGTCGCGCAGGAGTGCTTCCCAAGTCATTTGACCGCACGAACAAGTACCAGGCTCCGTGGGTCGGCACCGTGGTCGTCACGATCCTTGCGGTGATCGTCACGGCTTTGTTCGCGATCTTGAACCTCGACCCGATCCTGAACATGTTCTACTGGTTCGGAAACGTGGCTGTGATCGCCATCGTGCTCACTGAGATCCTGGTTAGCCTGTCGGTCATCGTGTACTTCCGACGCACCAAGGAAGACACTCGCATCTGGCACACGGTTCTCGCACCTGTGCTGGCCATCCTCGGACTTGGAGTCGGCGAGTACCTGCTCGTGAGCCGCTTCAACCTGCTTGCGGGAGTGGCAACCGACCCGGCGATGTGCCCGGGTGAAGCCGGTTCAGGCTGCGGCCCGTGGGAGATGAGTACCACTGGTTGGGTTCTCGTCTTGCTCACACCGGCGCTCTTCATCATCGGTGTGATTATCGGGAAGGCCCGCTCGAAGTCTGAGAATTACGACGCAGTTCACAACTTCGTCAGCTAGTTCGCGGAAGGGGGATGGGCCGACTGGTCCATCCCCCTTCTCATTTCCAAAATCAGGCATTCAACGAGGGAGGGAATGGCCAATGCGCTCAGGTCACGTGCTTACTGGGCACATTGACACCTTCGCCGCCGACAATCTCCCGCCGGTCGCGCAGTGGCCCGAGCTCATCGGTCTCGAGACTTTCGCGTACCCCGAACGTCTCAATGCCTCGGTCGAATTACTTGAAGGAACAATCGCCCGACACGGGGAAGCGCGCCCCGCGATCTCCGGTGCGGATTCGTCGTGGAGCTATGGCGAGGTGCTTGATCTCGTCTCGCGCGCGGCAAACGTTCTTGCCGAATCGGGGGTGCAGCCCGGAAATCGCGTACTGCTGCGCGGCCCGAATAATCCCTGGCTCGCGATTTCCTGGCTCGCTGTTCTTCGTGTGGGCGGCGTGGTCGTCACCACGATGCCGATGCTGCGCGCTGGTGAGCTCGAGAAAGTAGTCAAGATCGCGAAGGTGCAATTCGCGATCGTCGATCATCGCTATCTCGAGGAGTGGGAAGCCGTTACAGGATTCCATGGAGTCACCATCGCCTACGGCGGTGACTCGGATTCAGACCTGATCGCACGCTGCTCGGCCGCGTCGCCGGTGAATGAGTCATGTGACACCCATGCAGAGGATGTTGCGTTGTTGGCCTTCACATCCGGCACCACCGGTGGCCCGAAGTCAACGATGCACTTCCACCGCGACATCCTGCTGATCGCTGATACCTATTCGGCGCACGTGCTCGCCCCCACACCTGACGACGTCTTCACGGGATCGCCACCCATCGCCTTTACCTTCGGCCTGGGTGGCCTCGTGATTTTTCCGCTGCGTGCAGGGGCCTCGACCGTGCTGCTGGAAGCTGCGTCGCCATCGGTTCTCCTTGAGGAGATACCCCGGCATCGCATCACCTGTCTCTTCACCGCACCCACGGCCTACCGCGCGATGCTGGCGAACTTGCCCGAGGGCGGGCTACCGTCGCTTCGACGCTGTATCTCCGCGGGCGAGCATCTTCCGCAGGCCACGTGGCAGGCCTGGCGTGATGCCACGGGGCTTGAGCTCATCGATGGAATCGGTGCTACAGAGATGCTGCACATCTTCATCTCGGCACGTGTCGACGACATGGTGCCCGGGGCCACCGGCAAGCCGGTGCCCGGGTTCATTGCGCAGGTGGTTGACGAGAACCTCGAGCCCGTTCCCACGGGAACTCCCGGTCGACTCGCGGTGAAAGGTCCGCTGGGCTGCCGTTACCTCGCCGACCAGCGCCAAGGCGTATACGTCCAGGGTGGGTGGAACATCACCGGTGACATCTTCGTGATCGACGAGACCGGCCACTTTCACTATGTGTCACGTTCCGACGACATGATCGTGTCGAGTGGCTACAACATCGCGGCACCTGAAGTCGAGAATGCTTTGATGCTGCATCCGGCAGTTGCCGAGACAGCCGTGATCGGAGCCCCTGATGAGGATCGTGGCTTGATCGTCAAGGCCTTTGTCGTACCCGCAGCAGGGTTCGAGCCCGGAACGACGTTGGCGAAGCAACTCCAAGATCACGTGAAAGCGACGATCGCGCCGTACAAGTACCCGCGCGCCATCGAATTCGTCACCGAACTGCCACGCACGGCTACAGGCAAGCTGCAGCGCTTCCGGTTGAAGGACTAGAGCACTCGAGCTGGCAGGCTCGCGATGCCATTCACGAAGTTTGAGTTCGTGCGCTTCACGTCTCCGGCGGCTTCGAAGTGAATGCCCTGCTTGATCATCTCCTCGAGCAGGATCTTGATCTCGATACGAGCAAGCGGTGCACCGAGACAGTGATGCGGACCCTTGGCGCCGAAGGAGACCTGCGGCGGTTTGATGTCGCGAGTGATGTCGAAGGTCAAGGGGTTCGCGAACTCGGTGTCATCGAAGTTTGCCGACGCGTACCACATCACGACCTTGTCGTTCTCCTTGATGTGTACGCCGTGAAGCATGGTGTCTTTCGTTGCCGTGCGACGCATGTACATCACCGGAGTTGCCCAGCGAATGATCTCTTCCACCGCGTTGTCGACGAGTTCAGGGCGCTGGTAGAGCAGCTCGAGTTGATCGGGGTGATGGATGAAAGCGTCGATGCCGTTGCTGATTGCGGTTCGGGTGGTCTCGTTGCCGGCGAATACCAGAACATGGAACATGTTGGTGAAGTCGAAGTCGCTGAGTCGATCACCATCCTCCTCGGCCTGCACGAGCGTGGTGACGAGATCGTCCTTCGGGTTCTTGGTGCGTTCCTCGCGCATGCCGCGGCCGTACTCGAAGAGCGCATGCGAGGCGGGGGAGCTGAAAGGTAGTAGTTCGAGTGGTGTCGTGTTGCCATACGCATCTGGCGCGACGCCGCTGGAGTCGATGAGTTCATCGGAGAGTTGCACGAGGTAATCGGTGTCCTCCTCGGGCACCCCGAGAATGTTCACGATCACCCGAATTGGCAAGGGAGCCGAGATCGCCTGCACCACATCGACAGTGCCTGCCTCGCGGGCGTCGCGCAGCAACTGCGCTGCGATATCGCGGGTAACTTCCTCGTAGCCCTTGACCTTTCGGCCGGTGAAAGCCGGGATGCCGAGCTTGCGAAGGCGCACATGCTCGGGTGCATCAGTGTCAATGATCGAGCGACGCGCCGTCATCTGCTCCTCGGTGAGATCAGGCAGGTTCGTCATTCCGCGTGCACTCGAATAGGTGAACGGGTCGCGCGTGACTTCGGTGATGTCTGCATACGTCGTGACGGCCCAATAGGGCCGCCCTTCGTACATCCGCAGGGCTACCGGTTCGGTGCGACGCATCTCGGCGAAGACCTCGTGCGGGATGCCATTCGCGTACGACGCGGGGTCAGTGATGTCGATATCGAGATTCGCACTCATGCGGGTGCTCCGGGGACGAGCACAAAGCGGCCGTTGACCTTGCCCTCGTGCAGGCGATCGTGCGCAGCCTGTGCTTGCTCAAGACCGATGAGCTCAACTTCGGAGTGCAGATCATGCTGCTGTGCGAGAGCGACGAGCTCAGCCAGTTGATCGCGCGAGCCCCATACCGATGTCATGAAGTGCGCCTCGTGAGGGACAACGCCGAAGCCGAAGGGAATGGTGCCGCCGAAGAGGCCAACGGTAACGCTGATGCCCTGGCGTGCCACGTGATCTCGAGCGGTCTGCACGGTGGCCTCTGCGCCGACGAAATCCACGACGGCCGTGAAAGTGCCCTCAACCTCGCCAGGGGCGACAGCGGAGTCTGCACCGAGTTGGAGTGCGAGTTCGCGTTTCTGCGGTGAGGCATCGACAACCACGATCTCGGCCTCGGAGCGGATTCGCAGGAACTGCAGCCCGTATTGGCCTAGACCGCCAGCACCGATGACGAGTGCTCGCGGATGGGGCACGCCCTTGCTCGGCGCTGCAGCCAGGAAAGGCAGGGTGTGATCGACGGCGCGGTATGCGGTCAGGCCACCGCAGGCCAGCGGTGCTGCCTTGGCAGGGTCGAGGTTGCCGATCGGCACGAGGTAGTACTCGTCCTTCACCCAGATTCGGTCGGCGTATCCACCAGGGGTGAACAGACCGATCTCCTGGCTGTTGGGGCAGATCATCTCCTGCTGCGAAGCGCAGGCGAAGCAGCCGGGCTGGCGGCATCCCCAGCAGGCGTAGACCAGGCAGTTGCCGAGGGTGGGATGCGCGACCACGACCTCATGGCCCATGGTCACGGGCATGGGCACGGGGAAATCTCCCGACGACACATGCAGATCCGAGTGGCAGATGCCGCAGGCAAGCACGTCCAGGACGGATTGCTGCGGGCCACCGTTCGGATCGATCACCGGGTTAGGGACCTCCACCAATTCCAGGGGGGTGCCGGGCGATGTCAGGACAACGGCGCGCATCAGGCCTACTTTCTGCGATATTTCCCTCTGAGGGGCCAGATCTGAGACTACATTTATCAAGTATCTAATTCACTGTTTTGGAGGATTCATGTCCTGGGACCCCGCCGAGCGCGATCGCGTTGCCGCCCTGTGCGAAGAGCACGGCGTGCACACCGTGGAGTGCGTCATCGTCGATACCTGGGGCATGCCTCGCGGTAAGCGCCTGCCGGTCAAGCAGTTCCTCCGGGGCTCGGGCTACGCGATCGCCAGCGTGGTCTACAGCTGGGATCCCACCTGCTTCATCTTCGATACCCCTTGGGTCTCCGTCGATGGCGGCGTTCCCGACATGCACGCGGTTCCGGACCTCTCCAGCTTCCGGATCGCAGGCTGGACGGAAGGCGTCGCCATCGTCATGTGCGACACGGTGACTGTCGACGGCCATGAGCCGATTGCCATGGATGCGCGTCACATGCTCAAGAAGCAGCTGGCTCGCGCCGAGGCGATGGGCTTCGGCGTCGATGCGGCCTCCGAGCTCGAATGCCACTTCTTCACGCCCGACTGGAAGCCGATTTACGACGACATCAACTGCTATTCCATCTACCGCGGCTGGGAGATGGAACCCTTCATGCTCGACATTCGTGAGTCACTGCGCAAGACCGGTATCGAGGTCGAGGCCTGCAATGTTGAATATGGGCCGGGTCAAACCGAGATCAATGTGCGCTACGGCCCGCTGCTGAAGATGGCCGACGACACCGTGTACTTCAAGTACATCGTGCGTCTATGCGCAAAACGCCACGGACTGAACGTCACGTTCATGGCCAAGCCGTTCATCTCCGAAGCCGGCAACGGCATGCACATTCATCAGTCGTTGACCAAGGATGGAAAAAACGCGTTCTCAGTTCAGGACGAAGACTCCGTGCTTGGCAATACGTTGATGCGCAAGTACCTAACGGGCCTCCTCGCGCATCACAAGGAATTGCAGCTGATCATGACCCCGACCATCAGTGGCTACAAGCGAGTTCAGGACTACTCCTTCTCGCCCACTCAGGTCACGTGGGGTCTCGATCATCGTCTCGTCGGCGTGCGCTGCATCGTCGGTGCGGGAGCAGGAAACCGTCTCGAAGCTCGTTGGGCCGCTGCTGATGCGAATCCGTATTTGGTGTTCGCCGGAGTCCTTGCCGCTGGTCTCGACGGAATCGAGAGCGATTACGAGCTCATGCCGCAGACCACCGGTGACCCGCATGCTGAGGAGCAGTGGGAGCGCCTGCCTACCAGCATTGACGGTGCAATCGACAACTTCGACACCGCGTTCACTCGCTCGGTCTTCGGTGACACGTTCGTCGACAACTTCGTCATCATGCAGCGTCGCGAACTCGAGGAGTTCACTGCGAATGCCGAGCAGGGCGACGATGTCAGCGAATGGGAACTCAAGCGCTACCGGGCCGTGATCTAGATGGCGAGGATTCTTCTCATCAGTCACGAGCCCGAGGCGGCACCAGGCGTGATCGGTGAGCTCCTGTCGGAGCAAGGTCACGAAGTCGAGAGACACATCGTGCTTACAGATCCCGAAAATCCTGATGTCGATTTTCCCAACGTCAATGACTTCGATGCCGTGATTGCCTTCGGCTCCTTCTCGAATGTCTACGACGAGAATTCCCGATTGTGGGTCGAGCCGGAGATCGAACTCATTCGCACAACCATGCGCGATGACGTGCCGTACCTGGGCCTTTGCTTCGGTGGGCAGTTGCTCACCGAAAGCCTTGGCGGTCATGTGGAGAAGGCACCTCATGGAAGCGATGAGATCGGCCTCCTGAGTATCGAGCCGACTGGTGCCACGATGCCGATCCCGCAAGGCCCGTGGTTCACCTGGCACGAAGACCGCATGGTGCTGCCGGCTGACGTCGAGATCCTCGCGGAGACCGCCGATGCCGTTCAGCTGTTCCGCAAAGGTCGGGCAGTGGGCACGCAGTTCCATCCGGAGGCCAATGTTGAACTCGTGTCGGGCTGGATTCGCATCGGCCCTGACCACGTCCCTGATTACACGTCGGCTGACCAGATCCTCGGAGACCTGGCTCGCGCGAGTGATGCCACGCGCGCGAACTGCGCCGCCCTTCTCGACTGGTTCCTCCGTGATGTCGCCGAGGTTGATGCGTGAGCGCACCATTAGAAGGTGTGGTTGTCGTCTCGCTCGAGCAAGCCATCTCTGCGCCCTTTGCCACGCGACAGCTCGCTGACCTTGGTGCGACAGTTATCAAGGTGGAGCGACCTGAGGGCGACTTCGCTCGCGCTTATGACGGCAATGTGCAGGGAGAGTCGGCCTTTTTCGTCTGGGCAAATCGCGGCAAGCAGTCCGTCATGCTCGACATCAAGAATCCTGAAGATCTGACTACCTTCTGGGCGCTTGTCGCGGGTGCCGATGTCTTCATGCACAACATTGCCCCTGGTGCCGCGGGACGTCTGGGTGTCAACGCGCAGGCACTACACGAGCGTTTTCCCTCGTTGATCGCCTGCGAGATCTCCGGATACGGCTCGGGCGGACCGCGCAGTGACGACAAGGCGTACGACCTTGCAATTCAGGCGGAAGCCGGGGTCTTCAGCGTTACCGGCGATGCCGAGATGAGCAAGGTCGGGTTCTCCGCAGCCGACATTTCGGCTGCGATGTACGCGCTGTCGGGTGTTCTCGCTGCGCTCGTGCGACGCGACCGCACGGGCGAAGGTGCAGCGATCGAGGTGTCCATGCTCGATTCGCTTGCTGAATGGATGTCAGCGCCGCTCTACGCGGCAGCCCATGGCGGCGGTCAGGCGCCTCGCACAGGTCGTCGACATCACGCGATTGCCCCGTACGGAACCTTCGCACTTTCCGATGGGCACGTCGTTCTGCTTGCTATTCAGAACGATCGTGAGTGGGCTGCTTTCGCCGAGGGAGTGCTGGGCGATTCGGCATACGTGACCGATGCGCGATTTACCACCAATGCCGTGCGCATAGCGAATGTCGAAGAACTCGAAGCGGTGATCTCGGCGCGGTTCGCCAGCGCTCCGGCGGATGAGATTCGCGCAGGGCTAGCCGCTGCGGGAATTGCGACGGCACACGTCAACGACTTGGCTCAGGTCTGGCAGCACGAGCAATTGCGTGCGCGCGATCGATTTGTTGACGTCGACCTGCCGAGCGGTCACATCGAGATGTTGAAGTCACCTTTCGACATCAGCGAGTGGATCCCTGGCCCACAGTCGGTCCCCGGACTAGACGAACACGATGCGGCGACAGTGCAGCACATCATCGAGAGCGACTAGTACGACTTCGGTAGCCCGAGCACGTGCTGGCCGACGTAGGCCAGCACGAGATTGTTGTTGATAGGCGCCACCTGGTAGAGCCGAGTCTCGCGGAACTTTCGCTCGATGTCGTACTCGACCGCGAAGCCGAAGCCGCCATGCGTATCAAGTGCCGCATTGGCCGCGGCCCACGAGGCTTCCGAGCAGAGGAGCTTGGCCATATTGGCCTCCGCTGCGCACTTCTCATTAGCGTCATACTTCGCCGCCGCGTCGAAGCGCACGAGATCGGCGGCTCGAAGTTGCGCGTAGGCCTTTGCCAGCGGGAATTGAACGCCCTGATTCGCACCAATCGGCTTGTCGAACACCACTCGCTCATTTGCGTAGGCCACGGCCTTCTCGAGAAGGAAGCGCCCGTCACCGATGCACTCCGAGGCGATGAGAATTCGCTCGGCATTCATGCCGTCGAGGATGTAGCGGAAGCCCTTGCCCTCTTCACCGACGAGTGCATCGGCCGGGATGATCACGTCATCAAGGAACACCTCGGTGGTGTTGTGATTCATCATCGTCTTGATCGGCTTGATCGTGATGCCTTCAACCTCGCGCATGTTGATCAGGAAGGTCGAGAGGCCATCGGTGGGCTTCTCGCATTCGTCATACGGGGTCGTGCGCGCGAGCAGCAGCATCAGATCTGAGTAGAGCGCGCGGGAGGTCCAGATTTTCTGGCCGTTAATACGCCAGCCCTCGGGCACCCGCTCGGCCTTGGTACGAATGCGCGTGGTCTCGGAACCGGCACCTGGTTCGGTGACACCGAATGCCTGCAGCCGCAGGGTGCCGCTCGCAATCTGCGGCAGGTAGTGCTGCTTTTGCTCTGGGCTTCCGTGGCGCAAGATCGTGCCCATCACGTACATCTGGGCATGGCAGGCCGCGGGGTTTCCGCCCGATGCGGAGATCTCCTCCATGATGATCGAGGCCTCGGTGAGGGTTGCTCCGCCGCCGCCGTACTCCTCGGGGATGAGGGCCGCCAGGTATCCCGCCTGGGTCAGGGCATCGACGAACTCCTGCGGGTAGGTTTCAGGCTCTAGAGCACGCCAGTACTCGCCGGGGAAGGCCTCGCAGATCTCGCGCACGCCGGCGCGAAGGTCGTCATACTCGGGGATATCGGTGAGCTTCACAGGCTATTTGTATCATTTATCAGAAATTGGGGCAGGAGGAATCGTGGCAAAGGAAGCGGTCGACCGCGTGCCTCGGCGGCGCAACCTTGCTGACGATGTCGCTGACCACATTCGTGAGGCCATCCTTACCGGCCGCATGCGGCCGGGCACCCGAGTTGATCAGGACGCCATTGCCGAGGAGCTCGGGGTTTCCAGTCTTCCGGTTCGCGAGGCGCTCATCGCCCTCGACCAAGAGGGCTTGATCGCGACCATTCCACGACGAGGCTCTCGGGTTCAACAACTCTCGCCCGACGACATCATCGATCACTACGAACTCTTCGGGCAGGTGGCCGGTCTGGCTACTGCACGCGCCGTCACACGCATCGATGATGCAGGCATTGCCCGACTGGGCGAACTGCATGCACAGATGGAAGCGACACCCGACAAGGCAGAGCGCCAACGCCTGAACTTCGAGTTCCACCGCACCATCAACACCGCCGCGGGAAGCAAGCGCATCAACTCCATGCTGCGCTTGCTGTCCAAGTCGCTTCCCATGCCTTATGTCGACTTCCCGGACGAATGGCTGCACGACGCGAGTGAGCAGCACGACGAGATCATGGCAGCGTTCACCAAGCGCGACTCAGCAGCGGCGCAACGTGCCATGCAAAATCACATCAGCTCAAGTGGGCGCCACGCGATCGACGTGCTCGCTGCGATGGGCTTCTTCGAAGCCGTCGATATCGACGACTGATCAGCGCGAACGCTCAGCGAGGTATACGCCGCCGAGCACCAATGCGCCGCCAGCAATCTGGATTGGCGTCAGAACCTCGCCCAGGATCACCCACGCGATGATCGCCGCGAGAATTGGCTCGGTCATTCCGACGGCCGACACCTGAGACGCGTTGATATTGCGGAGCGCTGACACTTCGAGCCAGAACGGAACCGCAGTACCGACCACGATCATCCAGATCGCCAAGACCCACAGTGGCCAGCCGTTCGAAGCCATGCCTTCCTGCTTTGCCGGATGCAACAGCTCGGCCCACGGAAAGGTCCACCAGGGCTGCACGATGGCCCAGAACGCTGCAGCGATGGCAAAGCCCCACATGGTCACCGAGACCGAGTCGCGATTGAACGGGGGGCGCACAGCCTTGTCGCCTGCGAGGTAGTACACCGCGAGCGCGGCCGCGGCACCGAAACCGCAAGCGACACCGATCGGGTTCAGGCTGAACCCGCTCCACACCTCGGCGACGAGAGCGAGACCGCCGAGCGCAAGAACCAGTCCAAGCCATACGCCCTTGCCAACATGACGATGCATGCCGAACTTCCAGTACATCGCGACCATGATCGGGGCCGTGAATTCGAGGAGTAGCGCGATGCTGATCGGCAGGCGTGAAATGCCCATGAAGTACAGAAGCTGAGTGAAGGTGACGCCGATCAGGCCGAAGGCAATGAGCGCCGGCCACTCTGCCCGCCTGACCTTGAATGCGGAGGGGCGCGTGAGAGCCAAGATCACGCCAATGATGAGGAAGGCAGCAGTCACGCGAAGTTGAGCCAGCCGAGTGGCCTCGAATCCGCTTAAGAGCAACGACTTGGAGACAGTCGCATTCGTGGCGAAGCAGATGGCGGCGATGATGACAAGGGCGTAGCCGAGCCGGGGGTTCGGACGATGAGCGAGTGGTCCTCCGGGGAGAACCTCGGCGAGATCGCTCACGCTCCGGCAGCCCGGTAGACCTCCATGGTCTGCTCGGCGATTGCTGCCCAACCGAAGTCTGCGACGGCGCGTTCACGACCAGCCTTGCCCATGGCCTTGGCTCGCGACG
This sequence comes from uncultured Actinomycetes bacterium, assembly GCA_937876275.1. Taxonomy (GTDB): domain Bacteria; phylum Actinomycetota; class Actinomycetes; order S36-B12; family S36-B12; genus CAIKZY01. The sequence goes on from CALFIA010000370.1 coordinate 11,572, forward strand.
GATCGGCGGCCATGGCGTTGACGGCGTCGGCGAACGCGTGCTCGAAACCAGTGAGCGAATCAGGAGTGAACTCCACGAGGGTTCCGGTGACGCCATCGACGACGACCTCGGGAATCCCGCCGACCGCACTCGCGACCACGGCGGTCTCGCAGGCCATAGCTTCGAGGTTCACGATGCCCAGCGGCTCGTAGACCGACGGGCAGACGAAGGCGAGCGCGTGCGAGAACAGCTGGATCAACTGCGGGCGTGCGGCCTGCTCCTGGATCCAGATCACCGAATCGTCTCCGCGAAGCTCCCGCAGTGACGCGACGGCGTTCGCGACCTCGATACCGATTTCCGGAGTGTCGGGGGAGGATGCGCAGAGCACCAGAACGACGTCGTCATCGAAGCGTCGAGCCGCATTGAGCAGGTGCATGATGCCCTTCTGCCTGGTGATGCGACCGACGAAGAGAACGTAAGGCCGCGATTGGTCAATCCCGTAGTACTCGAGAGCGGCAGTGTCGGAATCGTGGTGATAGACGTCAGTCGGAACACCGTTATGCACGACATACACGCGCGAAGGATCGACGCTCGGGTACGAAGTGAGCACATCGGCACGCATTCCGTGGCTCACCGCGATGATCGCCTGTGCGTCGTTGTACGCGGTGCGCTCGACCCACGAGGAGACTCGATATCCGCCACCGAGCTGCTCTTCCTTCCAGGGGCGCATCGGCTCGAGTGAATGGGCGGTGATGACATGGGGCACCCCGTGCATCAGGCCACCGACCTGGCCGGCGAAGTTCGCGTACCAGGTGTGCGAGTGCAGGATGTCGACTCCGGCAGTGGCCTGGACCATGTCGAGATCGACCCCCAGGACCTGGAGAGCCGGGTTAGCGCCCTCGAGGAAGCCAGGCACGGCATGGGCCATGGCGTCGGGGCGCGGCGCACCGAAGCAATGCACGTCGACCTCAGCGAGTTTCCTGAGCTGGGCCACGAGCTGATCCACGTGAACCCCGGCACCGCCATAGATTTCCGGTGGCCATTCGCGAGTGAGCATTCCGATGCGCATGCGGTGAGCCTAACGCCGCCAACCACCTCACTTGGAACCCCAATGTTCTGAAAGTTCTCGTCGAGTTCTCCCCTTGGCCGCCTCGAGTCACTACTGTTTCAGGTGTGACGAGGTCCCCTCATGTGCTCTGCATCGTCCTTGCGGGCGGTGAGGGTAAGCGGCTTATGCCGCTGACAGCTGACCGAGCCAAGCCTGCTGTGCCGTTCGGTGGTTCGTATCGCCTGGTCGACTTCGTGCTCTCCAACTTGATCAATGCCGGCCTCCGTCGCGTGTGTGTACTGACCCAGTACAAGTCGCACTCCCTGGACCGTCACGTCACCACGACATGGCGCATGCCCACGCTGCTCGGCGATTACGTCACGCCAGTGCCGGCTCAGCAGCGACTCGGCCCCCGTTGGTACACGGGCTCGGCCGATGCGATCTTCCAGAGCCTGAACTTGGTCTACGACGAGAACCCCGAGTACGTCGTGGTCTTCGGAGCCGACCACGTGTACCGCATGGACCCCATGCAGATGATCGAGGCGCATATCGACTCCGGTGCCGGTGTCACGGTGGCGGGAATTCGGGTCCCGAAGGCAGAGGCCCGTGATTTCGGAATCATCGAGACCACGCCTGACGGTCGCAAGATCGCCCAGTTCCTCGAGAAGCCCGCGAATCCTCCGACAATCCCAGGTGATGACGACCATTGCTTCGCTTCGATGGGCAACTACGTCTTCACCACCGAGGTGCTGCTCGAGGCCCTGCGCACCGATGCTGCTGACGAGACCTCGATCCACGACATGGGCACGAACATCATCCCGATGCTGACGGCTTCCGGCCAGGCATTCGTGTACGACTTCGATCAGAACATCGTTCCTGGTGCCACCGAGAGAGACACCGCTTACTGGCGCGACGTAGGCACGCTCGATAGCTATCACGACGCGCACATGGATCTCGTGTCAGTGCACCCGATCTTCAACCTCTACAACCGCCGCTGGCCGATCCTGTCGAATCTTCCGTCGCTTCCGCCGGCCAAGTTCGTCGAGGGCGGCAATGCCCACGAATCGATGGTGGGCTCCGGCACGATCGTGTCCGGCGCGCACGTTCGCACCTCCGTTCTCGCGTCCAGCGTCTATGTCGACTCGGGCGCTTACGTTGAGGGCAGCGTCGTGATGCCGGGCGTGCGCATCGGCCGAAATGCCGTAGTGCGTCATGCCATCTTGGACAAGAACGTCGTCATCCCCGATGGTGCCCAGATTGGCGTCGACCTCGAGCGCGATCGTGGCCTGTACACGGTCAGTGAGGGCGGGATCGTCGTGCTCGGCAAGGGCGTGACCGCGGCTCTGTAGGCCACGCGCATACTTGACGAGTGACCACCGTGACCAGACGTGCTCTGCGGATTCTCTCCGCGACCATTGCCGTGGTGTCATTTCTGAGCTTCGGCTTGTCGGAGGCGCACGCCGCAGCACCGAGAATCGTCGGCGGAAACCCGATCGACATTGCAGCGGCGCCCTGGCAGGTACTCCTACGCATCAACAACGCCACTCAATGCGGCGGCGCGATCATCGCGGATACCTGGATTCTCACGGCGGCTCACTGCATGAGCGGCGTGAGTCCGGCGCAGGTCGAAGCCTTCGTCGGGGTCACTGACCAAAATCACCTGACGCGTGATCATCTCGTTCAGGTGTCACAGGTCATCGTGAACCCCGGCTGGAATGCGTCGACATATTCCAGCGATCTCGCCCTCATCGGTCTCGCCGCTCCGATAGTGACGAGCGCCGCGGCAATGCCGGTAGCTCTACCGCTCGTCCTGGACGCCAACACGTGGCCGGCCCTCGGTGAGCAGGCAACAATCAGTGGCTGGGGCACCACCACGCTCAGTGGTTCTTCGTCACCGCTACTTCGTTCCGCGACCGTGCAGATTCTGTCGTCGCCTACTGATCCGAAGTGTGGTGAATACGGATCAAGTTTCGTGCCCAGTAATCATGTGTGTGCGGGAATGCCGCAGGGGGGTGTCGACGCCTGTCAGGGAGATAGTGGCGGTCCGCTCACCGTGGTCAACAACGGCGCAGCGGTGCTGGCCGGCATCGTCAGCAGCGGCAGTGGTTGTGCAGACCCGAAATACCCGGGCCTCTACACACGCGTTACCTCGTTTATCCCGTGGCTGCGGCAATACATCACGCTCCCGAAGTCTCCCCCTGGCTCTCCTACCGATGTTCAGGTGAAGGCCTTGCAGGGTGGGCGAGTATTCGTGAGTTGGGCTCCGCCGGTCAATGACGGGGGAGCGGCGATGTCTTATGTCGCATCCTCGTCGACTGATCAGCGCACCTGCACCGCTGACGCCACCTCATGTGTGATCAGCGGACTCGCCATTGGCACCTCGTACACCTTCACGGTGACCTCAGGTAACTCCATTGGGGTAAGCAGCCCTTCGGCACCCAGTACGGGAGTCACAGCCGTCAACGGAACTGCCAAGGTGGGAACCACTGTCCGGAAGTCGACTGTGCTGCGTTGGGCCGGGAGTACAAGCGGCGCGATCACTGCCGCGACGAGATCGCAGTGCCAGGTGACAAGCCGAGGGGTTCAGCTCACTCGCGCTGGCTTATGCACGGTAAAGGTCACCGGTTCACGCCAGAGAGTCGTGATCCTCGCTGTCGCCTAGCGGTGCACCATGTCGTTCGATGGCCACGGCGCGAATCTCACCATCGACAAAGGCGCGATGAACGACGACGAACGCTCCCGGTGACAATTTGGGGTCAAGTCGCGGATCGTCAACCGGCAGGCCCAGCAACTCGGCCAACGTCGCCATGATTGTGGGCATCACGGGTCGGTGAGAGCAGATCACGGCAGGCGCCGAGGACTCCGCGACTCGTTGGATCGTCTTCGCAGCCCGCTGGGGATTTTCGTCGTGGGCTTCCTCGCTCAGTGTTGACTCGAGCTCTAGCTTGCTGTCGAGAGTCTTGACGAAGCGCATCACTGTTTCCGTACAGCGGGTGGAGTCGGAGGTGTGTACCGCAGCGAGCCCGTAGGCATCGAGAAGTGGCACAAGGGCCTTCGCCTGGATCCGCCCCTTGCCTGAGAGTGGGCGCTGAGCATCGATGCTGCCATCGAAATCCGAGCGCTTCATCGCCTTGGCATGACGCAGTATTACCAACGGCGATGTCTCGGGCATCGTCGATGCCTCCACAATGAGTTCGCGATCATGGGCGTAGGTGAGAATTGCGGCTGCGCGATCGACCGGCACCCAGCGAATCTCGTCGATCTCCGCATTGGGCGAGAAGCCTTCATCCGCACGCATGATGCCGATCCAGTAGTCGACAGTCTTCGGACGGCCAAGCGCGATATACGACTGCTGGGACAACGGCGCTCGCAGCGCGACATTGAGCCCTGTCTCCTCGGCGCACTCGCGCACAGCGGTCTCCAGTAGGTATTCACCCGGATCGACCTTGCCCTTGGGAAGCGACCAGTCGCTGCGATGCGGGCGATGCACGATGAGAACCTCTGAGGAGGCTTCCTGATGGCGCAGCACCACGACGCCGGCTGCGCGTACGACGTCGTCGGTCGAGTTCTCGCTCACAGCCACTCGACTTTCCTTGCCGTCTTCTTGATATCGGGCCAGGCATCCATGAATCGGTAACGATCGAGGATCTCCTCGTCACTCTCGTATTCGAATAGGCGGCCGAGGAGTAGGCCGATACTGCCGGAGGTGCTGGGCGCCATGGCCAACGAACTCAGAGTTTGCTGCGCGACGTGAGCATCCTGATGGATGCCCAACAGTTCGGTCGCGATGGAGAGGTCATGCGCCAGACGCTTCACTGACTTTCCCTCCAACGGCGCCAGGGCATCCATCGCGTACCGGGCGCGCTTGGCAAGAGTCCGTGCGTGATGCCACTCGACTGCAGGTGAGTCGATCTCGAGATCTCTGACCGAATTTCGGAATTCATGCCAAGCAGCCGCCGCGAGCCTCGGCATCGCATCGGAGTAATCGGCATATGACAGCGGTAGTGCACTCGGATTGTTCGCGGCATCGATGAGATCCTCGATCAGGTATTGATGTCGGTCACTGCGAAGTGCGGCGAGTGCACTCGCCCGCGCTGACTGCAGCCGCTGACCGACTCGAACCGTGAGGAATTCGGTGACGCGCGCCCCGTCGTCATCGCCCAGTGCTCCCGCGTGGTCAATGAGACGAGCCAGCAGCACCTCGGTATCGCGAATGGCACCAAGTTCGGAGGCAACCCAGGCGAGTTCCTCACTCATGCGATGTCGCCAACCGCTATCGAAGAAGTCTCCATAGGTATGCAGGAATGCGCGCAGATGACGTGCAGCGACCCGCATGTTATGAGCTGCGTCAGGTGCATCGCGGCGCACGTCGACGTCGGCGAGCATCAGCGCTCGAACTCCCGAGGCGATCGCGACTCGGATGACATCAACCGCCATCACGTGAGAGGAGGGAAGCCGTGGCTCAGGAACATCGCATTCGCCGCTCGCACGAGCGCCGAGGGCGGAGGCAGCCTTGCTCGAAGAGCCGAGTTCGCCGCCTGCAGCAAGGAAGCAATCGACGACGAAATTCATGCACGCGATCGAGTCGGCCTCGCTGGCGTCGGCTGCCTCGACCTCAATCTCACGGAACTGAGCCTCCGGTTGGCCCGGGAGGCGCACCGTGACCCGGTCGTCGACGACCTCGGCGAGCATTCGGCCGTCAGCAGTGACGATCGATACAGGAGTGCGAAGCGTCTCGACAATGACCTGCGGCTTCAGCGGCTTCTCACCGATCAACGGAGAGACGATGTCGCCAAGACGTGCCGGCACGTGATCGGAGAGCTCGAGTCGAACCTCGTCACGATCTCCCGCGTTCCCGCCCGCTACCGGGAGTTTGAGGTGCCAACCCTGGTCGAGACCCCCTTCACGCCGGCGCAGCGTGATGCGCCAACGGAACAAGGTGAGTTCATCGGTGTCGTAGTAGTCGGCCGTCATGGTGAAAGCCGGGCCGCGGCGCGCTCGGAATTCACCGAGATGTTCGAGCACAGGCGCGATGTCGAAGTCGTCGTCGACTCGCACCTTGCGCTCAACTTCGCGGAATGTCGCCATTAGCGCGATTCGCGTCGCTTCTGTCGATCCACGAGGGTCTCCTGATAATCGCGAAGGCGCTCACCGTCACTGCCGACGGTAAGTCGTTCCCATTCTCCGTCATTATGCAGGTGCCATGACGAGGTGCCGGGGTCGAAGGCGAGGTCAAAGAGTCCGCTGACTTCCTTGATCTGATCCGGCTTGACCAGGAGTACGAGAGTCTCGACTCGGCGGTCGAGGTTTCGATGCATCATGTCGGCCGAGCCGATCCAGACTTCCTTGTTTCCGGCGTTTTCGAAGCAGTAGGCGCGCGAGTGCTCGAGGAAGCGGCCGAGGATGCTGATGACCTCGATATTCTCACTGAGGCCTGGGACGCCCGGACGCAAAGCGCAGATGCCGCGGACGAATACCTGCACCTGAACACCTGCCATGGATGCGCGGTACAGGGCGTCGATGATGCCCTCATCGACAAGTGCGTTGGACTTGATCTGAATGCCCGAGGGAAGGCCGGCCTTGTGATGCTCGATCTCCCGCTCGATGCGCTCGACCAGCCCGGTGCGCACCGAGTGCGGTGCCACGAGCAGGCGCGAGTAATCAGTATTCATCGAGTAGCCCGAGAGCACGTTGAACAAGTTGCTGACGTCTTCGCCGACCTGATCGTCACAGGTGATGAGGCCGAAATCCTCGTATAGGCGTGCGGTCTTGGGGTGGTAGTTGCCCGTGCCCAGATGCGTGTAACGGCGGAGGCGATCGCCATCATTGCGCACGACCATCGACAGCTTGCAATGGGTCTTCAGGCCGACAAGGCCGTAGACCACGTGCACGCCGGCTTCTTCTAGCTTGCGTCCCCAATCGATGTTGTTCTGCTCGTCGAATCGCGCCTTGATCTCGACAAGTGCTAGGACCTGCTTGCCCATCTGGGCGGCGTCGATCAGCGCTTCGGTGATCGGCGAGTCACCGGACGTGCGATAAAGAGTCTGCTTGATGGCGAGCACATGCGGATCTCGGGCCGCCTGCTCCAAGAAGAGCTGCACGCTAGTACTGAAGGAGTCGTAAGGGTGATGCAAGAAGACATCGTGCTCGCGCACCGTTGCCAGGATCTCCGGCTCGCTGGATGATTCGACGACGTTGAGCTGGCGCGAGGTGCTCGGCACGAACTTCGGCTGCTTGAGATCATCGCGATCGAGTCCGACAATCGACCACAATCCTGTGAGGTCGAGTGGCCCGGGAATGCGAAATACCTCGTGCTCATTGATATCGAGTTCGCTGACGAGCAGTTCGAGGACGTGAGTCGAGATGGATGCTTCGACCTCGAGGCGCACGGGTGGCCCAAAGCGACGGCGCATGAGCTCGCGCTCCAGCGCAAGCAGCAGGTTCTCGGCATCGTCTTCCTCGACTTCGACATCCTCGTTGCGAGTGACGCGGAAGGCGTGGTGCTCGAGAATCTGCATGCCCGGGAAAAGATCATTGAGATGCGCGGCGATGATGTCTTCGAGTGGCACGAAACGCTGTGGGCCAACCGAGACAAAACGTGGAAGTGATGGCGGCACCTTGACGCGAGCGAAGAGCTCTGTGCCGGTGATCGGATTACGCACGACAACGGCGAGGTTCAGCGAGAGACCGCTGATGTACGGGAACGGGTGCGAGGGATCGACAGCAAGTGGCGTCAGCACCGGGAAGACCTGGCCGTCGAAGAAGGGCTCGGTGGCATCGCGCTCTGCATCGGTGAGCTCGGCCCAGCGCAGCAGCTCGATTCCGTTGGCACGAAGAGCAGGCATCACCTCGGCATGAAAGGCGTTGGCATGCTCGCGCTGCAATGCGTGAGCTCGCACCCAGATGTTCTCGAGAACCTCGCGCGGAGTCAGCCCGCTGGCCGCTCGAACGGCGATTCCGGTCGCGATGCGGCGCTTGAGGCCGGCCACGCGAACCATGAAAAACTCGTCGAGGTTGCTCGCGAAGATGGCCAGGAACTTTGCGCGCTCGAGCGGGGGAAGGGTGTTGTCCTCGGCGAGCTCCAGGACGCGCTGATTAAAGGAGAGCCACGAGAGTTCGCGGTCGAGGAAACGGTCTGCTGGGAGGTCACCCCCGTGAACGGGAAGCGGGGTGGGCTGGGCCTCGGTGGGCGAAGTCTGCTCTAGGGACACGCCACCATCGTGGCATAACGGGGTTAACGCCGGGCAACCGCGCGATGACGGTAAAGAACATCGGTATCCCACCTCGAGAAGCCGAGCCCCTCATAGAGGCGGATCGCGGAGGTGTTGCTGGCATCGACATAGAGCATCGCCTGGGAGAGTCCGAGGCCGCGCAGATGATGCAGACCGGCCAGGGTGAGCGCCCGGCCCAGCCCCCTGCCGGCGTAATCGGGGTCAACCCCGATGACATACACCTCGCCGATGGCATCGTGATCATGGCCGCCGCTGCTCTTACGCCCGTGAACCTTGGTCCAATGGAAACCGATGACCTGTCCGTCCTTCTCGAGGATCAGGAAACCAGCTGGTGAGAACCACGGCTCGGCCATCCGTCGACGAAGATCGTCGAGAGTCCAACTGCCCTGATCGGGCAGATCGGCGAAGGCACGAGCATTAATGCGGAGCCAGGCTTCGTCATCGGCGCCGGGCACGAAGGCACGAATGGTGAAGCCCTCGGGTAGGACGGCTGCGGACAATGGCGCGAAGAGCGAGCGGCGCATCTGCCAGAGGACCCTGCTGTTCTCAAACCCCATGGAACGCGCCAGTCGCGCGGCGGCGGCCTGCTCACCATGTGCCCATAGACGCAGCCCTTGCCCGTCGGTGAGTTCGAGCAAGGTGGTGATGATCAGGCGGCCGACACCTTCTCGACGGGCAGCCGGTTCGACGGCAAGTTCGGCGCTTGGCCCTTCGACGAGGTCGGTGCAGTCGAGATGCGCGTAACCGACAATTCGTGATGACTCATCCCGCGCGAGCACGTGACGTCCACCATCGTCGCCGCCGTGTCGAAGATGCAGATAGACGTGTTCAGAGAGTGGATGCAGACCATCTGCTGACGTGACGTGCTCGACGAGGGAGATAACGCCGTCAAGTTCTGAAGGATCGAGATGCTCGACCGTGCTGACAGCGAGCGGCAGATTCATCTACATGGCCTAGTTAGACGAGCGACGGATCGACGACCATGTCGTCGTCGAGTGCACCTTCGCCCATCGGGACGAAGCGATAGCCGACGTTGCGCACGGTGCCGATCAGTGACTCGTGCTCGACGCCGAGCTTCGCACGCAGGCGGCGCACGTGTACGTCGACAGTGCGAGTGCCGCCGAAGTAGTCGTAGCCCCAGACTTCCTGGAGCAGAAGCGCGCGAGTGAACACGCGACCCGGATGCTGGGCGAGGAATTTCAGAAGCTCGAACTCCTTGAAGGTGAGATCAAGGCTGCGCCCGCGAAGCTTCGCGGTGTAGGTGGACTCGTCGACCATGAGCTCACCGCTGCGGATTTCCTCAGGCTCGGAGTTCGTAGCGCCGGTGGCCTCGCCGATGCGCGAGACGGCCAGGCGCAAGCGTGCCTCGAGCTCGGCCGGGGAGATCGTGTCGAGCAGGATTTCGTCCATTCCCCAGTCCCACTGCACTGCCGCAAGGCCGCCTTCAGTGGTGACCAGAAGTACGGGGACATCGACACCCGTCTGACGGATGAGTCGAGTCAGGCCGCGAACGGCCGGCAGGTCACGGCGACCGTCGATGACGAGGGCATCGCAGTTGGGGGCATCGAGAAGGGCTGTGGGCTCAGCCGGCAGGGCTCGCACGTGGTGGGCGAGCAGGCCAAGGGCAGGAAGGACCTCGGAGGAGGGCTCCATGGCACGGGTGAGCAGAAGAAGCCGCATGCCACCACCTTTCGTCCTCAGGAGAGCCCCCAGGGTACGGCATCGGGGAGAATGGTCGCTCGTTGGCAAGTGGGTCATGGGTTATTCAGGGCGAGAGGGAGTGAGGGCTGGTGCGGAAGCTGACCGATACGTCGATGAGCGCCGCGATGGCGGCTGCCCTGACTTCGACGATGCTGACCGCCTCTGATGGCACTGCCATCAGCGCCGGGCACCTTCCCCATGACGGGAATCTGTGTCTCGTCGTGGCCCATGGATTCACCGGCCAATGGCGATCGCAACGGCTCGAGAAGGTCATTCGAGTGCTCTCGAGATCAGCCGGAGTAATCGTCCTCGACATGCGCGGACACGGGGAATCCGGTGGGGTCACCACGATCGGGCACAAGGAGATTTGGGACGTCTCGGCTGCCATCAGGTGGGCCCGCGACCTTGGTTACCGACATGTCGTGACCGTTGGCTTCTCGATGGGGGGAGCGGTCGTGCTGCGCCAGGCGGCATTCCCCGAAGGTGAGAACGATCGAGTCGATGCCGTCGTTGCCGTCAGCGCGCCGGCCTTTTGGTACTACCGCGGCACCAAGATCATGCGCAGGATGCATCAGGTCGTGGCGTCGAAGATCGGCCGTTCCTTCATGCGCACCCGTGGCACCCGTATCGACTCGCAGGGCTGGCCTGACCCGATGCCGGAGGCGCCTGTCGAGGCCATCACGCTTTATCCACACCTTCCGGTACTCCTCGTGCATGGCGATATCGATCGCTACTTCCCGCTCGAGCACCCGCGATCGCTGCACGATGCTGCCGTCGAAAGTGGAAATGACAGGGTCGAACTGTGGGAGATCACCGGCTTCGGTCACGCCGAGTCGGCGATTGATGACGAGACCCTCGAGAGAATTGCCACCTGGGCGCGGGAACAGATCGCGAGAGTGGATAGTTAGGGCTGTTATGACCGGACTCGTGATCCTCGTGATCGCCCTCGCTGCCGCGACGGCGTTCGGTCTGTGGCGCCGCAAGACCGACGGTCGAATGAAGTCCATTGGCGACGCGCTGCCGGTACCGGTTGCTGATGATGCGCCAGCCGCTGATGTGCATGACGCAGTTCACGACGAGCACGGTGGTGACGTGCTTACGGCAGCGGCGATCGGCACCTCGCTCGGTGAGGTAGCGACCCTCGTGCAGTTCTCCAGTGCCTTCTGCCAACCGTGCCGTGCCACGAGGCGCGTCCTTGACGAAGTCGTGCAGATGGTTCCGGGAGTCACCCATATCGAGATTGACGCAGAGTCGAACCTCGAACTCGTGCGACAACTCGACATTCGTCGCACGCCCACGGTTCTCGTCCTTGATGAGCGTGGCGCTATTCGCAAGCGCGCCAGCGGTGCACCGCGCAAGGTCGACGTGATTGCCGCGATCGGCGAGCTCAGCCGCTGACTGCAAGGGGTTCGCAATTGCTCGACCCCTGGGAATAGGGCAAATCCGGTCTTCTAGCGTCTTCCTAGTGAGACCGAAGGAGTAATCATGACCACGGAGATCTGCACCCGTACCGAGATCGATCCGCGCGGCCCGCGTTTCGGCGGCACCATCACGACAATTGTTCTCGCTATCGCGCTCATCACCGTCGGCACCCCGCTCTCCGATGTTCTCGTGGTCTGGCAGACCGTGGTGTTCGGTCTCGGCGCGATTGTCGGTCTGCACGCTCAGCCGTACGGAATCCTCTACCGCAAGGTCATCGGTCCGCGCCTCGCTGCGCCGCAGGTGCTCGAGGATGCAGCGCCCCCTCGCTTCGCGCAGGCAGTCGGCCTCCTCTTCATGATCGTCGCGCTCGTGTCGATCGTTCTCGGTGCGACCGTGATCGCGGCTATCGCAATCGGCTTCGCTCTTGCCGCAGCTTTCCTGAATGCCGCATTCGACTTCTGCCTCGGCTGCGAGATGTATTTGCTCGGTGCGCGTCTGCGTCACCGCTAGGCATCTGCTTAAGGAACGATGACTGCTCGGCCATGGACTCGGCCCGCACGCAGGTCATCAACGGCGCTTTGCGCCTCATCGAGTGAATAGACCGTCACCGTCGACTCGATGCGACCCTCGCGCGCAAGTGCGATTACCTCGACCATCTCAGGTGCCGAGCCCCAATTGGTCGTCGTCACGACCGACTCCGGCGGCATGGTGAAGAAGCTGAGCTCCGTGCTACCACCGCCAAGGCCGACGATATTGAGCATTCCGCGTGCAGCCAGGAGAGAGCGAGCGGTCGCCAGTGACGCGTCGTTGCCGACAAAGTCGAGAACAGCGGCACATGCACCGGCGAGATCATGCTCAGCCATTGCCTCGCCGAAATCAGCATCGGTCGGATCGAGTGCGAGATCGGCACCGAGTTCGAGCGCACGTGCCCGCTTAGCGGGATCAGGATCAAGACC
>CALFIA010000371.1 GCA_937876275.1 uncultured Actinomycetes bacterium
GCTGCCTGAATCCGCACGACTCATAGGTGCGTCGGGCCACGGTATTGAAGTCGTTCACATACAGGCTGACGACCGGCGCAATGTGAGTCCGCGCCAATCGCACTGTCGCGGCCATGGCCGGAACGGAAATACCACGGCCTCGAAGGCTGGGATCCACCCAGACTCCTTGAACCTGACACGCTAATGGCGTCGCAGCGCCGACTTCGGCCTTGAACACCACCACACCATTCTCAATTCGCCCAATCGAACGACTAGAGCGCACGAGTTCGGCGATTCGAGCGTGATAGGCCATGCCACCACCGGCGGCAATCGGAGATACGCCCACTTCGTGCGTGAACATGTCGATGCAGGCGGGCACGATGACGTCGAGTTCATCGATGCCGATGAAACGAACATCCGGATCAACGTCGCCGGAGGGATCGGAATCCATGATGAGTAATGGCTGCCGGTCTCTCACTTCCCTGCATGGACCCCACGACGGTTCCAGCAGACGCCACATATCGAGAACCTCTTCAGCGGGCCCGACGATCGACGATGATCGGCGACCGGTCTGCCGCAGTCGGTCAACGAACGCAGCGCGCGATGCTGGAGTTGTCGATACAGGCACGAGGTTGGCGCCGATATACAGCAGCGAGACCAGTTGGTCATCGTCGGCGACGTAGCCCCACAGCTCTCCGCCGAGTCGCCAGGGATCCACGCCGCCCGAGCGCACCCGAGAGTCGACGAAACAATTCGAGACAGGGTCTCGCGCCAGCAGATCACGCGCTGCCGACACGTCAGCCGTGGTCAGCGCGCGAATGCGCCCCACGATTAGCCGGCAGTCACAGTGGGAGTGCCCTCGACATCACCCATCAATTCCGCCAGCTTCATTGCCTCTTCGATCAAGGTCTCAACGATCTGCGCCTCGGGGACGGTCTTGATGACTTCACCACGCACGAAGATCTGACCCTTGCCATTGCCCGACGCAACACCAAGGTCAGCCTCACGAGCCTCGCCTGGTCCGTTGACGACACAGCCCATAACGGCAACTCGCAGTGGCACTTCGAGGCCCTCAAGTCCGGCAGTCACCTGCTCTGCAAGCGTGTAGACGTCTACCTGTGCTCGACCGCAGGACGGGCATGACACGATTTCGAGGCCACGCTTTCGCAGGTTCAAGGATTCCAGGATTGCGTTGCCGACCTTGACCTCCTCGACAGGCGGCGCGGAAAGGGAGACCCGAATCGTGTCGCCGATGCCGCGTGACAAGAGGGCCCCGAAGGCAACCGATGACTTGATGGTTCCCTGGAATGCCGGACCGGCTTCAGTGACACCGAGATGCAAGGGGTAATCGCATTGCTCCGCCAGCTGCATATAGGCACTGACCATGACGACAGGGTCGTTGTGCTTGACGGAGATCTTGATATCGCGGAAGTCGTGCTCCTCGAAGAGTGATGCCTCCCAGAGTGCCGATTCAACGAGCGCCTCGGGAGTGGCCTTCCCGTACTTCTTGAGCAGCCGGGGATCAAGGGAACCGGCGTTG
>CALFIA010000372.1 GCA_937876275.1 uncultured Actinomycetes bacterium
AGGCGGTTCAGGCACTGCAGGCCAAGCGCATCACTCGCATCGTGCTGACGCGCCCTGCCGTCGAGGCCGGCGAGCGTCTCGGATTCCTGCCGGGCACCCTCTCGGAAAAGATCGATCCCTACTTGCGTCCGCTCTATGACGCCTTGCACGACATGATCGATCCTGAGTCAATTCCGCGCCTGATCACTAGCGGCACGATTGAGGTAGCGCCACTGGCCTACATGCGCGGCCGTACCCTCAATGATGCCTTCATCATTCTCGACGAGGCGCAGAACACCACGGCCGAGCAGATGAAGATGTTCCTGACCCGGCTCGGCTTCGGCTCCACCATGGTTGTCACCGGTGACGTCACTCAAGTCGACCTGCCTGGTGGTGCCACCAGTGGACTTCGCGTGGTCTCCGACATCCTCGAGGGAATCGAAGATGTCGAGTTCTGCCGTCTCTCCTCGCAGGATGTCGTGCGCCACAAGCTTGTGGGACGCATCGTCGAGGCTTATGACAAGTATGACCAAAAGCGGGAGCAATGACAGGCATCACCGTAAGCAACGAAAGCGCAGTTGACTGCGACACCGATGCGCTCGCTCGACTGGCGGCTTTTCTTCTCCCGTTAGTGCGAGTTTCCGATAATTGCGAACTCTCGATCACTGTCGTCGATGAGCCGCGCATGGAGGAGCTTCATGTTCAGTGGATGGATCTTCCTGATGCCACCGATGTGCTGTCTTTCCCGATGGACGAACTTCGCAGCGCCGCCGAAGGCGAGGAATTCCCCTCGGGGATTCTCGGCGACATCGTGCTTTGCCCTGAGTTCGCTCGAAGGCAAGCGGCAGAAGCAGGACGAACTCTCGATGGCGAACTTCAATTCCTGACCACGCATGGCATTCTGCATCTACTCGGTCATGATCACATGACGCCCGAGGAATACGACGTCATGTTCGCCCTGCAAGATGAGTTGCTCGCGAAGTGGAATGCCTCATGAACACCTCCCAGTTCTGGCTCCTCGTCCTGTCCTTTGTCCTGATCGTCATCTCGGGCCTCATGGTGAGTGCCGAGACTGCCATCGGCCGTGTCTCACGCGGCCACATCGAGGAACTCGGCCGTGAAGGCGAGAAGCGCGCCGCTCGATTGACCGTGGTGCTCGATGATCGCGCTCGTTACGTCAATGTCCTGCTGTTCCTGTCGACGATTGGCACAGTGACGGCGACGGTCCTGGTGGGCTACGTGTGCGTCGGCATGTTCACCAGCTGGCCGATCGGGTGGGCGATGGCTCTTGCCGTGGCGATCATGGTGGTGGTTTCGTACGTGGCGCTCGGTGTTGCGCCGCGCACTCTCGGTCGCCAGCACGCTGATCGCATCGCACTCGCCTCGGCAGGAATCGCGCGGTTCCTGGCGGTCATTCTCGGCCCGATCACGTCTCTGCTCATCCTGGTCGGCAATGCGCTCACACCGGGCAAGGGATATCGCGAGGGTCCGTTCGCGTCGGCCGCCGAACTGCGCGAGTTCGTCGATATGGCAGAGGCCAGCAGCCTGATCGAGGATGACGAGCGCCAGATGATCCACTCGGTCTTCGAATTAGGTGAGACCTATGCCAAGGAAGTCATGGTCCCGCGCACTGAAGTCGTGTTCATCGAGCGTGACCGCACCCTGCGTCAGGCCCTTTCGCTTGGCCTTCGATCAGGCTTCTCTCGCATCCCCGTGATTGGCGAGAACACCGACGACATCATCGGCATCGTCTATCTCAAGGATGTCGTCCGTCGAACCTTTGAGCATCGCGAGGCCGAGCAGTCGGAAAAAGTTGACTCGATCATGCGTCCGGCCTATTTCGTGCCTGACAGCAAGCAGGCCGATGATCTCCTGCGCGATATGCAAGCCAATCGACAGCACCTGGCGATCGTGATTGACGAATACGGCGGGACCGCCGGGGTGGTGTCCATCGAAGACGTTCTCGAGGAGATCGTCGGCGAGATCGCAGATGAGTACGACACTGAGTTGCCCGAGGTCATCGAACTTGCCGATGGTGGATACCGGCTCAGTTCCAGGATGCACATCGAGGACTTCGCCGAGCTTGTCGATATCGAGCTCGACTCCGAGGAAGAGGGCGTCGACACCATTCTGGGGCTGATGGGCCTTCGGCTTGGTCGAGTGCCGATCGCAGGTTCCGAGGTCACTGAAAGTGGCTGGCGACTCGTGGCGGAGCAGGGGATAGGTCGTCGCAAGCGCATAGGCACGATCCATGCGATCCCGGTTGAGGAAGCAGCACGCGAGGGAGCTGATGACGATGAGTGATGCACTCGACGCTGAAGACGCCAAGCTGCTCACCTTGGCTCGGGGAGCGCGTGGCCGCATTTCTGCTCCCCAGGGTGCGGCCATCCGCGATGAGATGGGCCGCACCTACTCCGCCGCAACCGTCGACAACGGCACTCTCGCTATCAATGCGCTGGATCTGGCGGTGGCTCAGGCGATTTCCGCGGGTGCTCGTGGGGCGGAAGCCGCTGTGGTCGTCGGTGCTGAATCCATCGATGTCACGGGGTTCCGTTCGCTTGCCGGTCGTGATGTGCCCGTCTACGTCTGCACGCCTGCTGGTGCCTTGACCGATACCGTGCTCACGTGAGCGAGTACAAAAGCGGCTTTGTTTCCCTGGTCGGGCGGCCCAATGCAGGCAAGTCGACGCTGACCAATGCCATTGTGGGCCAGAAAGTCGCGATCATGTCGGATCGCCCGCAGACCACTCGGCGAGCACTGCGCGGGATCGTCACTCGCGACGATGCCCAGTTGATTCTTGTCGATACCCCCGGTTTGCATCGTCCGCGCACCCTCTTGGGCGAGCGACTCAACGATGAGGTGCGCGAGACCTGGAACAGCGTTGACGTCATCGGATTCTGCATCGCCGCTGATCAGGAGATCGGCCCAGGCGATCGATTCATCGCCAATGAGATCAAGAATCTTCATCGCAAGAAGCTCGTCGGCATCTTGACGAAGACCGACCTCGTGAACAAGGACACTCTCGCCGAGCGACTCCAGGCAGTGGCCCAGCTCGCTGAAGAACTCGAATTCGCGTGGTCCGACATCGTTCCCGTGTCTGCTCGCGATGGCGCCAACGTGCAGGTGCTTACCGATCAGCTCATTGCGCTGCTTCCTGAAGGCCCGATGCTTTACCCCGACGGCGAGATCACTGATGAGGACATCGAGATCTCGGTGGCAGAACTCATTCGCGAAGCAGCGCTTGAAGGTGTCAACGACGAGCTTCCGCACTCCATTGCGGTGGTGGTCGAAGAGATCGTGCCCCGCGAGGATCGCCCGGCCGATCGACCCTTGACCGACGTGCGTGCCTTCCTCTTCGTCGAGCGCGATAGCCAGAAGGCCATCGTGATCGGCAAGGGTGGCTCGCGGCTGAAGCACGTGGGCACCAAGGCTCGAAAGGGCATAGAGGAACTCCTGGGCGTACCCGTCTACCTCGATCTACACGTCAAGATCGCCAAGGACTGGCAGAAGGACCCCAAGCAGCTTCGCCGTCTCGGCTTCTAGTCGTCGCGTCGTCCCCTGCGGCGGGGTCATACGGGAGACAATGGGGGGTGCCCCTTTACCGTGACGAAGCAGTCGTGCTGCGCGCCCAGAAACTGGGCGAGGCCGATCGCATTGTCACGCTGCTGACTCGCAACCATGGGCGTGTGCGGTGCGTGGCCCGTGGCGTGCGCAAGACCACGAGCCGAATAGGCGCCCGCCTTGAACCCTTCAGTCATGTTGATGTTCAGCTCTACGAGGGCCGTTCGCTCGACACCGTGAGTCAGGTCGAATCGATTCAGTCGCATGGCGGCACGATCTCCGGAGATTACGCGGCCTATACAGCGGGCACCGTGATGCTCGAAACCGCTGAGCGGCTGACCCCTGAGGAACGTGAGCCGGCGATCCAGCAATATGCGCTGCTCGTCAGTGGGCTGCGCTCTCTCTCGGCGCGTGAGCACGAGCCCACCTTGATCCTTGACTCGTATCTCCTGCGTTCGCTGTCGGTAGCAGGGTGGTCACCTTCCTTTGATGCGTGCGCGCGTTGCGGCACGGAAGGCCCGCATCGGGCATTTTCAATTCAGGCCGGCGGGATGGTGTGCGCGGAATGCCGTCCGCCCGGCTCGGCCGCCCCCTCGGTTGATTCGGTAGAGCTTCTGGGCGCGCTGCTCAGCGGCGACTGGTCAGTGGCGGATTCCAGTGACGAGCGTCCACGCCGCGAGGCCAGTGGGCTGGTGGCCGCATTCCTGCAGTGGCATCTCGAGCATGGCTTGCGATCGCTGCCTCTTGTCGATCGCACCCGCCCGTGACTGGCAGGATGCTCGCGTGAGCCGCAGTCATCGTCCGCCGACCCCGCATCCCAGCGGCGTCACGCCGCCGGCCATCCCACGTGATCTCGTGCCGAAGCACGTCGCGATCGTGATGGACGGCAACGGACGCTGGGCCAAGGAGCGCGGATTGCCGCGCACTGCAGGGCACGAGATGGGCGAGGCAAGCCTTTTCGACTGCGTCGAGGGTGCGCTCGAACTCGGAGTCGAGTGGCTGTCCGCATACGCCTTCTCCACCGAGAACTGGAAGCGCTCACCCGATGAGGTTCGCTTTCTGATGGGCTTCAACCGTGATGTCATACGCCGCCGGCGTGATGAGATGAACGATCTCGGTGTTCGGGTGCGCTGGGCCGGGCGCAGGCCGAAACTGTGGCGCAGCGTGATCTCCGAGCTGGAAGAAGCGGAAGAGCTCACCAGGAAGAACCGGAAGCTCACGCTCACGATGTGCGTGAACTACGGAGGTCGTGCCGAGATTGCGGACGCAGCCGCGGCCATGGCCCGCGATGTGCAGGCGGGCAAACTCGACCCCAAGCGCATCGATGAGCGGATGTTCCACAAGTACCTCGACGAACCCGACATGCCCGACGTCGACCTGTTCGTCCGCTCATCAGGGGAGCAGCGCACGAGCAACTTCCTGCTCTGGCAGGCGGCGTATGCCGAAATGGTCTTCCTCGACACTCTGTGGCCCGACTTCGACCGGCGTGACCTGTGGCACGCCTGCGAGATCTACGCCTCGCGCGATCGTCGTTACGGCGGCGCAGTGCCGAATCCACCGACCAAGGGCTGATCAGCGTCAGTTGTCTAGCGGCACTTGGGGCAAAGCCCGAAGAGCTCCATGGTGTGACTCACGTCGGCATATCCATGCTCGGCTGCAACGGCGTCAGCCCATTTCTCGACGGTCGGCCCGGCAATCTCGACAGTCGCCCCGCAGGAGCGGCACACCAAATGATGATGGTGC
Organism: uncultured Actinomycetes bacterium; assembly: GCA_937876275.1. Classification (GTDB taxonomy): domain Bacteria; phylum Actinomycetota; class Actinomycetes; order S36-B12; family S36-B12; genus CAIKZY01. The sequence goes on from CALFIA010000372.1 coordinate 5,284, forward strand.
TCGCCACTGCATTTGCGGTAAACGCTCTCACCCTCGTCGTTGACCAATTGGTCAACCTCGCCTGACTCGGCGAGTGATTGAAGTGCGCGATACACCGTGGTGAGGCCAACCGAGACTCCGCGATGACGTAGATCGTCATGAAGTTGCTGCGCAGATCGAAAGTCGTCTATTTCGGCGAGTAGCTCGGCTACTGCAATGCGCTGACGCGTTTGTCGTTGAGGGACGCTCATGAGTGCTCTCGCCTTCGACGGCGAATAGGAACGGCAACTATTGCCAGGATCGCGAAGCAGGCCAGGGCGATGATGACGATGGCCGGGCCGGGGGGAGCCTCGACGTAGAAGGAGCCCACGAGACCGGTGACCGAAGCGATCACTCCGATCACCACGGCGAGGGCCGCGGTAGCCCGGAAGGATCGCGTGACCTGCTGGGCTGCGGCTACGGGCACGATCATGATTGCGCTCACGAGCAGCAAGCCGACCACGCGCATGCCGACCACCACCACAATGGCAGCGAGGATCGCCATGAGGGTGCTCATCGCGCGCACCTTGATGCCTTGCACCTGAGCGATATCCGGGTCGAGACTCACCGCGAAAAGCTCACGGCCGAAGAAAAGCAGGATGAGCAGCACCGTGACCACCAGTGCGCCAAGTGCCCACAGGTCTCCACTGGCAACAGTCGAAAGCGAGCCGAAAAGGTAGGAGTTCAAGGAAGAACTCGCGCGCCCTGGTGCGAGTGAAGCGAAGAGCACGCCTCCGGCGATGCCGCCGTAGAACAGGAGTGCGAGTGCCACGTCGCCTGCCGTGCGACTGCGGTAGCGAATGAACTCGATCAAGAAGGCACCGAGTGCCGCCGTGGCCATGGCGGTGGGGATCGGCGCCGTACCGAGGAGGAAGGCGAGGCCTACGCCGGTCAGTGCGACGTGACCCATGCCGTCGCCGAGCAGGGCGAGCCTGCGCTGCACCAGGAAGACGCCGATGAGTGGAGCGATCAAGCCGACCAGTGCGGCGGCCAGAAGCGCGCGTCGCATGAAGTCGAAGTCCCAGATCATCGTCATGGTTCCATCCCGATCACCGGGGGAGCCTCGTCGATCACGGCATCGTGATGATGGTGATGGTCGTGGGCGAAGGTATTCGGCACCGGCGGGGGACCGTCGTACTGCACGGAGTGATGCTCGCTTGGCGCCAGCACGATTGCGCGCGTCACGAGTGATTCGATCGCATCGATTTCATGCGTCACCACGATGATCGTGCGGCCCTTGGCCTTGAGTTCTCCGAGCAACCGTGCGAGGGCGGCAACGTTCGCCGCATCAAGACCAGCGGTCGGCTCGTCCATCATGATCACGTCGGCGTTGCTCGCGAGGGCTCGTGCGACGAGTACCCGTCGTTGCTGGCCGCCGGAGAGAGTGTCGAGGCGTGAATGACGTCGATCCCACAGGTCAACATCGTGAAGTGCCTGGATTGCAGCGTTCTTCTCCGCACGGGAGAACGGCCGCCATCTGGTGCGTGGCGATATCGCTCCGGAGAGAACGGTCTCCCACACCGAAACCGGGATGCTGCTCGCACCGGGGAGTCGCTGCGGCACCAAGGCAATGCGCTGCCATTGCTTGAAACGGCGCAAGGGCGTTCCGAACAAGGTGATCCGACCGTGGTCGAGTGGCTGCAATCCCAGGATTGCCCGAATCAAGGTGGACTTGCCGCTGCCATTTGGGCCGAGCAGCGCGATGACGTCGCCTGCATGAATCTGGACGTTGACATCCTCGAGTACGTGGGCGCCGTCGAATTCAACGCAGAGCCGCTCGATTGAGATCACGGTGTCAGTCATGAGCAGCCCTGGCCCTTCGTGAGAGTGCTCAGGTTCTCGCGCATGACTGAGGCGTAGTCACCGGTTGAGTCGGGCTGCAAGCCTTCGAGGGGATCCAGCTTCTGTGCAGATGCACCGGTCTCGTCGGCGATCGTCTGTGCAACCTTGGGGTCCACGAGGGTTTCGTAGTAGATCGTGGTGACGTTCTGCTTCGCGACGACATCGGCTACCTCGCGAATTCGCGCCGGGCTCGGCTCGGCTTCGGGGGAGAGCCCGGAGATCCCGACCTGGGTCAGGCCGAAGGCCTTGGCGAGGTATCCGAACGCGTCGTGGCTGACGACCATCGTTCGGGTGCGGCAGTTCGCCAGCGCTGTCGAGTAGTCGGTGGAGAGAGTCGTCATTGCCGAGGTGAGTGCCGACGAGTTTTTCGCGTACGCGGCGGCATTGTCGGGGGAGATCTCGGCGAGTCGCTCGGCGATGGCGGTGCCGATCGCTGACATGTTGGCCGGGTCGAGCCACACGTGCGGGTCGGCGGCGCCATCGAGGGTCAGTCGCGAGAGTTCGGCGCTGACATCGATTGCGCGGTCAGGTGCCTGCTGGGCGATGGCCTCGTCGACTGCCGGCTGGAAGCCCTTCACGTACAGAACGAGATCGGCATTGGCGATCTCGCCGACCTGCTGCGCACTGAGCTCGAGGTCATGGGGCTCGATGCCGGGCTGGGTGAGGTTGGTGACGCTGACCCCTGTGCCACCGATCTGCTGAGCGGCGTACTGGAGTGGATAGAAGGCTGCCACCACTCGGGGGCCGTCTGATGAAGAGCTCGGGGTGCCCATCGAGGCCGGTGCGCAGGCGGCAACCAGGGGAATGACAGCGGCCAGCATCCAGGCAGGCCAGTGTCGCATGGCCCGAATCTAGGGCTTAATGAAAATGATTGTCAAGTGCGATTAGAGGATACCGGCGAACTTGAAGAGGGCAAGCAGCACCACGACAACGACGACGAGCACACGAAGGAACTTCGACTGCCCGTTGATAACCGGCCACGAGAGTGCGAGGAGCCAGCCGAGGAAGAAGGCCACGATGAGCAGCAGGATTCCGCCGAGCCATGACAGGGAACGCGGCATGACGAGACCGAGGAAGAGGCACAGGGCGATGCCGACCACGAGTAGCCAGCGCGGAACGCGGGTCAGGCGCAGGAGTACGGGCATG
>CALFIA010000373.1 GCA_937876275.1 uncultured Actinomycetes bacterium
GTGGTTGACCTTGGGAAACCCAAGTGAAGCCGTCGCTACTGAGTACGACATCACCGCCATCCGCGACTGCCATGAAATTCCCACCGCCGAACGTCACGGCTTTCCAGCTCGCCGCTGGCATGTTGGTGGCAGGCGTCCAGCTGATTCCGTCGGTGCTCACGTAGGCCCGAGCCGCGCTGGTGCTGTCGACGATCACGAAGACGCCGTTTCCGAATGCAATGTCGTATGCAGTCGTGAGCCCACTTGTCCGTTGTGTCCACGTGTCTCCGTCAGTGGACGTAGAGACCTGGCCGTAGTTGTCTACCTCGACGAAAGTTCCATTTCCGAAAGCGACGCCAGCGGCGTTGTTTCGTGCACCAGTCGTGATGAAGTCCCAGGTGACACCGTCCGCGCTCCAGGCCGCTCCAGGCCCTCCGTTTGTGCTTGCGACAGTGACGTAGACGCCATTGCCGTAAGCGATGCTGGTGTAACTCTGAGTGAGGGAGGACGTTCGACCTGTCCAGGTCAGACCGTCAGGACTGGTGAGAACGTTGCAGCAGCTCATTCCGCCACCGGTGACCGCCACGAATTGTCCACCCGCGTAGATCACGTCGTTGATCAGGCGAGACTGCCCTGTTGATAGCGGAGAGAACGAGAGACCGTCGATGCTCGTGAAACCGCCGCCACTTGAATCACTCAAGATGACGTAGCGCCCGTTTCCGTACGCAGCCGACGTAGAGCTGGTTGATCCGGTCGCGGGGATTGTCCAGCCAAGTGAATCGGCGTGTGCCGGAGGCGCCGCCAGTGCAATCGGCCCTGCCAGCAAGCCCATCACGAGGAGAACGCGGCGCATGCGGATGACGCTAGCAGTGTTCGAAGCGGCTGGAGAGACGTCTGGAGCGAGTCAACGTGAACGTATGACGATGTCGGCGGCGTCGCGGAATCGCGAGTTGGCCCAGAGCTGATTGCCGTCTTGCACGGTGAAGCCGGTCAAGGATGGCTTCACTCCATCGAAGATGGCGGTCGACGGTGACTCCATGAGAAGTGCCCACTCGCGGCGGAGGAAGTGCTCTTGCAGCATCCCCTCGACATAACGATTGTGGGTGCCCACCGCGAGGAAGCGCACGCGCTGCTCGATGAGGTCGTTGGCCGGGAGAACTACCTCGAGCTCTTGGCCCTGCAGGTCAACATGCATCAGATCGACTGCGGCGGCGTCGCCGACAAGGGTCTCAAGAGTCACTGTCGGAACGTCGACATGATCGAAGTGAGCGCCGCGGTAGTCCATTGTCCGATCGTGGTCGGTGAGTACTGCTCCGCCCATGTCATCGTCCGACAAAGTCGGGAAGCGCAGTGTCGTCTCGGTCGACCAGCAGGCGGCGAGTACGACGAGCATCTCGACGTGATCACGACGCTCGGCAATCGACTTCGCGATCTGCGCCGGCGTTCCGCTGATCAACTCCGTGGTGATTCCGTTGTCGGCGGCATGCTGCATTGCCCAGTCCGCACGAATCGGGTCAGCCTCGATAGCGATACCGCGAGCCTTCTTCCCCTGACGCCGCGCGAGAGCAACGCCGCCTACTGTCCATGGAGCCCAGCCGGAGCCAGCCTCGATCACGAAGTAGTCGTCGCGTTCGTTCGTCAAAGAGAGCGTGAGACCCGCATATTCCTCCGCCTCGGAGCGGTAGCCGTCAGTCGGAATTGGAAGTTCCCTCGAGGTCGTACCCGCCAATTCCTGCGGTGCCCACGGCAGCATGGCAATGCGGGTGCGAATGCCGGCCCAGTCGACCAGGAAGACACCCTCATTCTCGGGCAGTTCACTAGAGCGCACTGACTCGAGGATCTCGGGCATGGCCGCAGGGAGAACGGGCAGATGAAGCCCATTCCCGTACATCGGATACCGCAGGTGCGGTTCCAGCTCTGGCGGCGAGTCCCCCGGTCGCGTCCGCCGTCTCATCGAAGACAGCATGCGCGCACGATAGTGGCGATGGGGTGCAGTGAGCGGAGAATCTGGCCTAAAGACACCTGTTTCATTCCTCACCCTGGGGGGTTGGGCATACTTCGTTCGCTCACTTCCTTACCTCTGGGGGATTCGTGGAACCGATCAACGCCGGCGATACCGCCTGGGTGCTCATCTCAGGCGCGCTCGTCATGCTCATGACCCCGGGCCTTGCCCTGTTCTACGGCGGCATGGTGCGCGCGAAGAGCGCCCTGAACATGCTGATGATGAGTTTCACCGCATTGGGCGTCGTCACGATCGTCTGGATCACGATCGGCTACACCCTCGCCTTCGGCACCGATACCTCAGGCGGATTCATCGGTGACCTCAGGCAGATCGGCCTCGTCGACACCCTCGACCAGACTGTTGGCGCGCCAGGACACAAGATCCCGATGCTCGCCTTCGTGATGTTCCAGCTCACTTTCGCTGTTGTGACCACTGCGTTGCTCTCCGGCGCGATTGCTGACCGAACTAAATTCAGTGCCTGGATCGTCTTCGTCATCGCGTGGAGCCTGCTGGTCTACGTGCCCGCAGCGCACTGGGCGTTCAGCTTCGATGGCGGCCAGGGTGGCTGGATTGGCGATCGCCTCGGAGCACTTGATTTCGCCGGCGGTACTGCAGTCGAGATCAACTCAGGTGCCTCGGCACTTGCCCTTGCGCTCGTGGTCGGGCACCGAATTGGGTTCCGCAAGGATCCGATGCGTCCCCACAACCTTCCGCTCGTCCTTCTCGGCGCCGGTCTCCTGTGGTTCGGCTGGCTCGGCTTCAATGCCGGCTCTGCACTCGCCGCAAACGGCACTGCCGCAGTCGCGATGATCAACACGCAGATCGCGGCGGCGACAGGCGCACTTGCCTGGATTGCCTACGAGAAGGTGAAAGACGGAAAGGCGACGACACTCGGTATTGCCTCCGGCGCTGTGGCGGGCGCAGTGGCGATCACGCCCGCGTGTGGATTCGTCACGCCACTCGGGGCACTCGTGATCGGTCTGCTCGCAGGCGTGATCTGCGCATGGGCGGTGAGTCAGAAGTACCGCCTCGGCTTCGACGATTCACTCGACGTCGTTGGCGTGCATGGCGTGGGTGGCTTCGTCGGGATGATCGCGATCGGCCTCTTCGCCGCGGTGATCGCGAATCCTGCGGGCGCGAATGGGCTCTTCTATGGCGGCGGCTTCGGCTTACTCGGCAAGCAGCTCATTGCGTCAATTGCCATGGCGATATTCGCCTTCGTCGCTACCTGGATTATTGCCACGGTGATCATGAAGACGATGGGCTTCCGTGCGCAACCGGAGGACGAGATCGCAGGCCTCGACACCACGCAGCACGCGGAGTCGGCGTACGACCTCGCGGGTGTGGCGGGCGGCGGGCTCGTCGGCGGCTCGCACCCTCTCTCAGCACTTCGCCGGCACCATGATGAGGAGAACTGATGAAGCTCGTGACTGCAATCATCAAGCCGTTCAAGCTCGAAGAGGTCAAGGATGCGCTCACGGCAATCGGCATCACGGGCCTGACTGTTTCCGAGGCAAGTGGCTTCGGCCGCCAGCGCGGCCACGTCGAGGTCTACCGCGGCGCTGAGTACACCGTTGATCTCGTTCCGAAGGTTCGCGTCGAGGTGCTCGCTGATGACGACATCGTCGACCGCGCTGTTGATGCGATCGTCATTGCCGCCCGCACTGATCGCATCGGTGATGGCAAGGTCTGGGTCACTCCGGTCGACCGCATTGTTCGCGTGCGGACGGGTGAGCAAGGACCCGACGCGATCTAGTTCCCGTGCATGCGTCCCGAACCCGACTAAAGTCGCAGCATGGAGCGCAGAGCAGTGCTCACGTCCGGAGCAGTGAGCGCCGGTGTCGGCGTTGCGGCTGTCACCTTGGCTGCCTGTGGAGGGAGTTCAGGGTCATCCAGTTCTGCAAGTTCGGCAGCCACCCCGGCCGCGGCCGCACCTGCCGGCGCCGGGCAGATTGCCAAGGTCTCTGACGTTCCCGTCGGGTCCGTCTTCGCCTTCCAGGATCCCCAGGGAGGCCCTGCCTTCCTCCTTCAGCCAACAGCGGGCACTTTCTTGGCGTACAGCGGTATCTGCACCCACAACGGCTGCACCGTGGGTTATGACGAGGGAGCAGCCGAATTCGCCTGCCCGTGCCATGGCGCCCGTTTCGAGGTGGCTACCGGTGAGCCGGTGCAAGGTCCGGCTCAACGCCCCCTGACCAAAATCGCCGTTGCCGAATCCGGTGGAGTCATCAACTACGCCTAGTTTCGGTGCTTTTCGTCGTGTAAGCGATTTCAGTCCGATGGCCTAGACTTTGCCGGAGGCGAGAGCCTCCTTCAGATGTCGAACAAGGGCTGGGTTTCATGAGCAATCGTCACGTCGTGATCGTGGGAGCCGGTTTCGGCGGACTGCGCTGCGCTCGTGAGCTCGCCGGCAGCGAGGGCGTCGACATCACGGTTATCGATCGCAACCCGTACCAGCTTTTCGCGCCCCTGCTCTATCAGGTGGCAACCGCTGGTCTGCCTGAGGACGACATCGCCTACCCGGTTCGCGCAGCCATTCCAGGCGTCGCTTTCAAGCGCGGCGAAGTCGTGCGCATCGATACCGAGGCCAAGACCTTGCGCATGGACGACGGCAACGTCCTCCATTTCGACGATCTGGTTCTCGCTACCGGCAGCGTCGGCACGACATTCGGCGTTCCAGGCGTCGCCGAGAACGCCCTTCAGATGAAGTCCATTCCTCAGGCTCGTGTCATTCGCAGCCGACTCCTGCAGACCTACGAAGAGGTCGAGATCGGGCATCTTCCGAAGGAAGCTCTCCGCGTTGTCGTGGTGGGCGGCGGACCAACGGGAGTCGAGGTGTCTGGCGCCGTAGCCGAGTTGCAGAAGCGCATGTCTGCAGAGTTTCCTGAACTCGCCAAGAACGCGGCGGTCACGCTCGTCGAAGCCGGCCCGCGTCTTCTCCCCTCATTCACAGAGAAGTCCAGCGCCCATGCCAAGAGCGAGCTCGAAGAGCTTGGTGTCACGGTGCTCGTCGACGCAGCGGTCGACCGCATGTACCCGACAGATGTTCACCTCAAGAGCGGCGAGGTGCTGCCTGCAGGCACCATCGTGTGGGCGGCCGGTGTTGCGGCACCAGAGCAATGGGCGTCACTCGGTATCGCTGACCGAGCCAATCGACTTTCCGTCAACGAGAACCTGCAGTTGTGCGAGGGAGTGTGGGTGGTCGGCGACACCGCAAGCCTTCCCGGCCCTGATGGACGTCCGCTGCCGATGATCGCGCCGGTCGCGATGCAGATGGGCCGTCACGTGGCCAAGCAGATCAAGGCACTCGAGGAGGGCAAGCCGCTTACGCCGTTCTCCTACAAGGACAAGGGTCAAATGGCGACCATCGGCCGCCGTCGAGCAGTCGTCGAGATGCCTAACGGCATCAAGCTTCATGGCACCAGTGCCTGGCTGACCTGGCTTGCACTGCACGTGTTCTACCTCGCTGGCGGCCGCAACCGCGTGAGTGTTGTCGCCGACTGGATGTGGAATTACATCGCCTGGGGAATCGGTCCGCGTCGAACCGTTATCGACTGAGCCATCTGCCTGAATGATTGCCTGATTCGTTCATGCCTACCAGCGTCTTTCCCGTGCCCTTCGCGTCTGTCGGCATGACGTCGCACCCCTAGACTTCCTGCATCTCTTCGACCACCATTCGGCGGTCAATCGTGCAGAAGGGCTTCGCATGCGCACCGTCGATGTCACGTTCACCGGGCCTACCGGCCACCGACTCTCCGGTGCGCTCGACCTTCCTGCCCGCACTCCTGTGGCCTACGCACTCTTCGCGCACTGCTTCACCTGCAGCAAGCTGACCAAGGCAGCTGTGCGCATTGCTGACGAGCTCGCCCACCGTGGCATCGCCGTGCTGCGCTTCGACTTCACCGGTCTTGGCGCATCAGAAGGTGATTTCGCCGAGACCACCTTTAGCTCGAATGTCGCCGATCTCGTCAGTGCCGCAGGATTCCTGCGTACCGAGTACGAGGCGCCCACTCTCATCATCGGTCACTCACTCGGTGGTGCCGCTGTTCTCGCCGCTGCAGGAGATATTCCGGAAATTCGAGCAGTCGTCACCATTGGTGCGCCCTTCTCGCCTTCGCATGTCAGCCACCTCTTCAGTTCGGGCATCGAGGAAATTCACGAAAAGGGACAGGCCGTCATCACGATCGGCGGACGCAAGTTCAGTATTCGTCGTGAGCTCGTTGAAGACCTGGCCGAGCAGCCTCAGACCGAGCGCATTGCTCATCTCAAGCGCGACCTTCTCGTCATGCACGCACCGGGAGATACCTACGTCGGCATTGAGAATGCGGCGCAGATCTTCCAGGCGGCCAAGCATCCAAAATCGTTTATCTCCCTCGATCAGGCCGATCATCTGCTCACTGATGAAGTGGACGCCCGATACGCCGCGGAGATGATCGCGACATGGAGTCGCCGCGCGCTTGGGCTCTCAACCCGGCATGCCGAGCACGGTGTTGACGGCGCCGAATCACCTGTCACCGTGCGCGAGACTCGCGAGGGCAAGTTCGCTCACGTGGCCAGCACTCGCGGCATCACCTGGTCTGCTGATGAGCCCTTTGATGTCGGTGGTGACAACACCGGCCCCAATCCGTATGAACTTCTGCTCTCCGGGCTTGGCGCATGCACGTCGATGACCCTTCGTCTCTATGCCGAGCGCAAGGGCTGGGATATCGGGCCGACAAGCGTGCAACTGCACATGGATCGCGTGCACGTCACCGATGCCGGTGATGCCGAGAACCCCGCCAAGCAGGTAGACCGCATAGTCAGAGAGATCACCTTGGATCCCGGCTCACTCGGCACCCTCACCGACGAGCAGCGTGACTCCCTGCTCAAGATCGCGAACAAGTGCCCGGTCCATCGCACGCTGGAGCCGGCAATCCTGATTGAGACCTCGCTCGCGTGAAGGACGAAGCAGTGATGCTCGACCCGGAATTCCGGATCGACGAGAGCAAGCGACGCGGAACTCCACGCGGAGTCGCGTTCATCTGGGCCGGCGTGCTGATGTCGCCGAGCCCGATCATCCTCGGGGTCATTGCAGCTGGAGGCAGCAAGGGGCCGGGCTTTGTCATCGCGATGTCGGGCCTGATGATCGGCTACGTCATTGGCGGCGCAGCTGTCGCGTGGCTGTCGGTATGGGGAATGCGCACCGGCATGTCGCAGATGGCCCTTGGCTGGCTGGCGTATGGCAGGGCCAACGTGATCCCGCAGATCATGCTGCTGATCAGCCTCGTCTTCTACGTCTGCCTCAACGATCTACTCGGGGTCAACGCAATCACGAGTGCCTTAGGAATTCCTTTCCTCATCGGTCTTGCCTTCATCGTGATCATCGAGTTGATCATCGACATCTTCGGAATCCGCGTGATGCGCATCATCAGCGTCATCGTTGCTTTGTCCATGACGGTCGTGGTGATCTTCCTGCTCATCGGCGCGATCGGTCAGATGCCACCCGCCACGATGTTCGATCCCGACGGTGTCTTTCCCTACGGAAAGTTCATCACCGCAATTGCTCTCGGGCTGAGCAATGCCTTCGCCTGGGTTATCCAGGCCGCTGACATCTCACGTGAGTTGCCCGTCAAGACGAGTCCGCGCAAGCTCTTCGGCTATGTCTTCGCGGCGATGTTCGTACCGCTGACGATCCTGGCGGGCATTGGTGCCTGGATTTCCTCAGCCTCGGCAATCGAGAGCCCGATGGGTCGCATCTACCACGTTCTCGGCGGAGGATTCTGGGCAACGCTGGCGCTGACTGCCATGGCAGGTGCGCTGGCGATCGAGAACTCCTTCAACGATCTGAGCACCGCGATCACCACTCGCCAGTGGGGTCTGCGTGTGCCGGGTCGGATTGTCGCAATTTCTCTCGCTGCTGTTGGCTGCGCGATGGCATTAATCCTTCAGCACTCGCCACTTGTTGACGTTGCTCTCGATATCTCGCTTCTCGCGGGCTATTTCTCGGCGCCGTGGTTCGGCATCTTGGCGATCGAACTTGTGCGTCGCCGATTCCAGAACGAGCCCTGGCGCTTCCCGATCCCCAAGCCCTGGCCAGCCGCGCTCGCCTTCGTTATCGCCTACCTCGTCATGCTGACCTTCTCTGCGTCACCACTGAGCGACATGCTCTCGATGGACTCTCCCTTCCTTGCGCCCCTCGGTGCGATCTCTCGCTATGTCTTCCGCATGGGCGACTTCGGCTACGAGGCAGGCGTGATCACTGCCGCCGTGCTGTACCTGGTCTTCACGCGTATCTCGAAAAAGAAGTCTTCATGAACCTTGCTGCCCAATCGGGCTTTCGCCGCATCAGCAGGCGCATCGTCCCGATGGCCTTCGGCATTTACATCATCAGCTATCTCGATCGAGTGAACATTTCCTTCGCTGCGCCCACTATGTCGAAGGATCTCGGGTTCAGTCCCGAGACTTACGGATTCGTCGCAAGTATCTTCTTCGTCTCGTATGCGTTGCTCGAAGTGCCGAGCAACGTGCTCGGTCGCAAGTTCGGCACTCGCATCTGGCTAGCGCGCATCATGCTCAGCTGGGGAGTACTCGTGATCCTCACTGCATTCGTGAAGGAGGAATGGCAGTTCGCACTCGTACGCGTGCTGCTCGGTGCCGCCGAAGCAGGCGCGTTCCCGCTGATGGTCCTGTACGTAACCTCGTGGGTCCCGCGCGCTAGCCGAGCGCGTGCACTCGGCTTGTTCATCGCGTCACTCGCAGTGGCCGGCGTTATCGGCGGCCCTTTGTCGGGCGTAATTCTTTCCATGGATGGTTTTCTCGGGCTCGCCGGCTGGCAGTGGCTGTTCATCATCGAGGCTCTGCCCGCGCTGATCGTTGGACTAGCTGTGTGGGCACGCTGGCCCGAGAAGCCGGCTGATATCAGTTGGCTGAGCGACGAGGAGAAGCACGCGGTCACCGACCAGCTGGCCATGGAGAACGAGGAAGTGACCCATAGACCGTTGTCGATCGGCTCCATTGGCAAGGCGATGGGATCACCCTTGGTCTGGCTGTTGGGCGTTGCCGGGATGTTTACCTTGATCGGGCTTTACTCGATCACGCTGTGGTTGCCAACCTTCGTGAAAACCGACTTCTCTTCTCTCAGCGAGATTCAACTCGGCTTCGTCAATGGCTTGCCGTTTGCCGCCGCCATCGTTGCCATGCTCGTTGTTGGCTGGTCATCTGATCACTTTCATGAGCGGGTGTGGCATCTGGTCATCCCCTTGATCGTTGCCGGGGTCGCGCTGTACCTCACGGCCGTCTTTGGAGTTATGTCTGGCTATTCCTGCCTGATCATCGCGACGATGGGCATTTTCGCCTCAGATGCGGTGTTCTGGGCGATGGCGCCGGAATTCCTGGTCGGGTCGGGAGCCGTTGCAGGCTTCGCGCTCATCAATTCGATTGCGGCGGTGGGTGGGCTCATCGGGCCGTACACGGTCGGTGCACTCGTGGAACATCACGGAATTCCCCCTGCGCTGATCTTTGTCGCGGGCGCGATGTTCGTCTCGGCAGTGCTTGCCTTCATCATCGCCCGACGCATCACTCGCCAGATCCGCCTGGGTGACCTAGCCTCATAGACCACGAGGCCCTGCCAGGGCGCTGAAGGGAATGACAATGAAGGCTGTATGGAATGGCACCGTAATCGCGGAGAGCGACGCGACCATCGTGATCGAGAACAATCATTATTTTCCGGCGGATTCAGTTAATCGCGAGTTCTTTATCGACTCTGCTACTACATCTGAGTGCCCCTGGAAAGGCCATGCCAGTTACTACTCGGTCGTCGTTGACGGCAACACCAACGCTGACGCGGCCTGGTACTACGCGGCGCCCAAGGATGCAGCCAAGGAAATTGCCGGTTACGTTGCCTTCTGGAAGGGCGTCAAGGTCACCGATTAGCGGTACTCAGGGTTCGGGTGATCCGGATGCGAGAGATCCCAGTCAGTGGTGATGTTTCCGTAGGCGGGAATGCCGCCGGCATCCTTGAGCATTCGAGCCATGTGCAGCACGTTCCACGTCATGAATGTCGTGTTTCGCGTGGTCCAGGCGTTCTGTTCGCCGCCGCCAACCTCGTCGAGGTATGACGGGCCGGGTCCGGCCTCGCCATTCCAGTAGGCATCCGCTTGCGGGGGAATTGCCAGGCCAATGTGCTGAAGGGCGTACAGCATCTGCGCCGAGCAGTGCTTGCCGCCGTCTTCATTACCCGTGATGATCACGCCACCCACGCGACCGTAGTACGACCACTGACCGGCGGGGTTGAGTACGCCTGACCAGCCGTACAGGCGTTCTACGGCGAGACGTGTCTGCGAGCTCTGATCTCCGAGCCAGATCGGAGTAGCCAGGATGATGATGTTGGCCGGCTCGATGATGTTCTCGTAGATCTCCGGGAAGTCATCGCGCTCGAAACCGTACTTACGCATGTCGGGCTGAACTCCCGGCGGAATGACGTGATCAATCATGCGCACCACGTCGGTGTGCACGCCGAGGGAATCCATGATGTGGCGGGAGACGTTGATCAGACCCTCGGTCTGGCTCACCTCGGGGGACGGCTTCAAGGTGCCGTTGATGAAGACTGCCCGCAGGTCACCGAAGTGGTAGCCCTGCTCCTTTGACTGCGCGATCTGGTGGTCAATGAAGCCCTGGATGTGTGCGGGAATCATGGTTCATCCTCTCGTCTGTAATCCGACCCTACCGATTCGAAGGGTTGAGTGGTTCGCGGTACCGCCATGTAACGAGAACACGTGACGCAGCGACCGCATGAAAGCTTCATTCCTTCATCCTTCGCAAGAAAGCATTCTCGGAGTTCGACTTTTCCGCGCACACACGGTGATACTTCGAGGCACTGTCCGTCGACAATCGACGGAATACCCATTCACGAATGACCCGTGATCCGGGCCATGAAGGAGATTCTTAATGAGCAAGCGCAGCACTCGCGCGCGTGTCGGTCTGCTCGCAGTCGCCGGCACCGTCAGCGCCATGGCACTGACCTCGGTCGGTGTCGCAAGCGCCGCCCCGGCTATGCCGACCGGCTACCTCTACACCTCCAGCAACGACATCGCGGCAGGTCATAACGACATCGCCGGGTTCGCCATCATGCCCAACGGCAAGCTGACTCCCCTCAAGCAGGGTCAGGTCAAGACCGGTGGCACCGGCCTCAATAACGGCTTCATTGCCGGCATGAACATGGGCAATGCGAAGCTCGGTCCGATGGATAACGACACCCCCGTCGTTGCCACACCCAATGGCAAGTTCGTCTACGTCATCAACGGCCACAGCGACACCATCGCCGGCTTCTCCATCGGCATGGGCGGCGCACTGACCAAGATCCCCGGCTCCCCGTTCCCCTCGGGCGGCATCAACCCGACCTCCATCTCGATCGATCCGTCGAGCATGTTCCTGGCCGTCGGCAACCGCAATGAGGATCCCGCTCGCCAGGATCTCCTCAAGTCCGGCAATGCCAACCTCGTGACCTTCCGCATCGACGGCAGCCCGGCCCATACGCCCGTGTGGGTCAGCGGTGACGGCACCTCGCTGTTCGTCTCCACGTTCGGCCACTCGTACAAGGTCCGCCGCGCAGGCGCGAACCCGCTCGTCGACCTCGCCGCGTGTAACGG
>CALFIA010000374.1 GCA_937876275.1 uncultured Actinomycetes bacterium
GCCGGTTACGACATCGAGTTGATCGAGATGGTGCGCCGGGAGATCTCAGTGCCGCTGATCGCCAGCGGTGGCGCGGGCAAGCTGCCTGATTTCGTGCCTGCGGTTCAGGCGGGAGCTGACGCGGTGCTGGCGGCGAGCATCTTTCACTTCGGCACGCTCTCGATCGCCGAGGTCAAGGGCGAGCTCGCTGCTTCAGGCTTCCCCGTCCGCCTCTAGAGAGGCGAGGATTCGTCTCCTCGTGCTTCACGGCAGAATGAGCCCATGTCCGCAGACTTCATCGATCGGGTGAACTTCAACGATCTGGGCCTGGTTCCCGCGATCGCCCAGCAATGGGATACCCATGAGGTGCTGATGATGGCGTGGATGGATGCCTCGGCCCTCGAGCGCACTCTGGCCACCGGTGAGGCCACCTATTACTCCCGCAGCCGCGGTGAGCAGTGGGTCAAGGGGCTGACCTCGGGTAATCGCCAGTTCGTGCGCGAAGTGCGCCTCGACTGCGATGGCGACACCCTTCTTCTCCTGGTCGACCAGACCGGTGGCGCCTGCCACACCGGTGATCGCACCTGCTTCGATGCCATCTCGCTGACGATCGCGGGCCAGTGACTATCCCTATGGGAGTCGTGACTCCCGACCTTGACTCCTTCCGGGCCTTGGCCCAATCGCGCCGTGTGATCCCTGTCGTTCGCCGTTTGCTGGCTGATGGCCAGAGCGCGATCGGGCTGTTCCGCACACTGTGCGGTGACCGTGCCGGCACGTTCTTGCTCGAATCGGCCGAGCAAGGGCGTTCGTGGTCGCGCTACTCGTTCATCGGCGTGCGCTGCGCCGCGATGCTCACCGAGCGTGATGGTCGCGCTGTCTGGCTCGGTCGTGCTCCGCATGGCGTACCCGAGGGCGATGTTCCGGTCGAGGTGCTGCGTGATGCGATCGAACTGCTGCACACCCAGCCGATCGAAGGCCTGCCGCCACTTACCGGTGGCATGGTCGGCTACCTCGCCTATGACGCCGTGCGCAGCTGGGAACGCATCCCCGATGCGAACCCCGATGAGCTCGGCATTCCCGACATGTCGTTCCTGCTGGCAACCGATCTTGCCGTTGTCGATCATGCTGATGGCTCGATCATGCTGATCGCCAATGCGATCAACTACGACGACTCCGATGCCAATGTCGATGCGGCCTGGGCCGATGCGGTCGCTCGCCTGGATGCGATGGAGTCGGCACTGGGTGCTGCGGCTCCTGCAACGGTTGTCTCCTTTGACAGCGCCGCGGTGCCTGTCGTGACGGCATCGACCGTGCATGCGGACTATCTCGCAGCGGTCGACACCGCGAAGGAGTACATCCGCGCGGGCGATGCCTTCCAGATCGTGCTGTCGCAGCGGTTCAGCACGCCATGCCCGGCTCCGGCACTCGATGTGTACCGCATCCTGCGCACCACGAACCCGAGCCCGTACATGTATCTGCTGCGCCTGCCGGTTGACGATGGTGTCGTGGCTGACGAGGCCGCGGGGCGACTCTCCGATTCGGTGGCATTCGAGATTGTCGGCTCATCGCCGGAAGCGCTCGTCACGGTTCGCAATGCGCATGTGGTCGTGCATCCGATTGCGGGCACCCGCCCGCGTGGGGCGTCAGTTGAAGATGACGCTGCTCTGGCTGACGACATGCTGGCTGACGAGAAGGAGCGCGCCGAGCACCTCATGCTCGTTGATCTCGCCCGCAATGACATCGGTCGCGTCTGCGCACCAGGCACGGTGAATGTCGTTGAGTTCATGCAGGTCGAGCGCTACTCACACGTGATGCATCTCGTATCGACCGTCACCGGCACCTTGGAGCCGTCGTCATCGGCCTATGACGCGCTCGCGGCGACCTTCCCCGCCGGAACCCTGTCGGGTGCGCCGAAGCCGCGTGCGATGGAGATCATCGACGAGCTCGAGCCGCTGCGCCGCAATCTCTATGGCGGCTGCGTTGGCTACTTCGACTTCGCTGGCAACGTCGACATGGCGATCGCGATTCGCACCGCGGTGCTCAAGGATTCCGTGGCCTATGTGCAGGCAGGTGCTGGCATCGTCCTCGACTCGGTTCCCGAGAGCGAGGCCGCTGAGTGCTCGAACAAGGCTGCTGCCGTGCTTCGTGCTGTGGCAATCGCCGCGACCATGCACCCGAGTCGGAGTGCTGATGCCGCGCACCTATAGGAACGCGATTGTCGCGCTGATCATCGGTGCCGTACTGCTGCTGCTCGGCTACTCGATGCCGTGGGCAACGGTGGCGATCCCGATGGTGACCGGAGGGCCGGCCTCGACTCAGGTCGAACTCAGCGGCCACGACATTGCCTCGCTTGCCTCGATGGCGGGCTGGCTGGCTGCTGCCGGGCTTGCCGGCATCATCGCCACCCGTACCTGGGGCCGGATGCTCATCGGCGCCATCGTCGCTCTGGCCGGTGCCGGCTCGCTGGTGGCAGTTGCCTGGTTTGCCGTGGCCTCGGCCGGTCTGGTGAAGGCAGCGGCCGAGTCTCATGCCGGAGAGGCCCTCAGTGATCTCGGCGATTACTCGATCACCTGGTGGTGGATCCCGACCTTGCTGGGCTCACTCCTCGTGCTGGCTGCGGGCCTGCTGACCTGCGCCCGTGGGCGCACCTGGCCCGGTCTGGGCCGCAAGTACGAGCGTTCGACGACACGCCAGCTCACCGACTGGCAGGCCCTCGATCAAGGGCAGGATCCGACTCTCGAGGCGTGATCGGTCGTGTGATGCATGCCTCGCACCGCGCGACAGTAGATGGAGATAGGCCATCTGCTTAGATTGCGCCATGGCCAACGAGCATCATGACGATCACGGTTCGACTCCCGCTGCCTGGACGACTGTCATCCTGGTGACGATCGCGTTCATCGTCGGCACACTCGCTGTCGTGCTTGGTAACTGGGTGATGTTCTGGGTCGGCGCCGGAATCCTCGTCCTCGGTGCAATCGTCGGCAAGATCATGGCGATGGCCGGCCTCGGCAAGAAGAAGACCCCCGCGCACGCCTAGTTCGGCTCGATTGCGCGGAGTGCTGCGCCATCCGTGAATCCTTACGCGGACCGAACACTTTCCTGACTGCCACCCGACCACGTCGCGTGCGCACCCTCGTGCATTCATGACACAGTGGGCATGTGGAATCCGTCAAGGGGCTGGTGCTCGTCGTCGAAGACGAGCGAGCGATTTCCGATCTGCTGCGCATGTACCTCTCACGCGAGGGATTCGGCGTTCATGTTGAGTCTGACGGCGTGGCCGGCCTCGCGGCTGCACGCAACCTTCACCCCGTCGCGATCATCCTTGACGTAGGGCTTCCGGGCATTGATGGCACGGAGGTGTGCCGCCAACTGCGGGCCGACAACGACTGGGTTCCCGTGCTGTTCTGCACCGCTCGCGACGACGAAGTCGATCGCGTACTCGGCCTCGAGCTCGGTGCCGATGACTACGTCACCAAGCCCTTTAGCCCGCGTGAGGTCGTCGCGCGGGTGAAGTCGGTCGTACGGCGGGCCACTCGCGCGCAGATGGGCGAAGGTCCGCTCGAGCTCGGAGAGATCTCACTCGACCAGGTCACCCGTCGCGCCACGGTCGCGGGGGAGCCCCTCGATCTCACCGCGACTGAATTCGATCTGCTCGCTCACCTGATGAGCAATCCCGGTCGTGTCTACAGCCGCGAGCAGCTGCTTGCCGAGGTGTGGGGCTATGCCGCAATCGTGGGCACGCGCACCGTTGACGTGCACGTGGCTCAGGTGCGCGCCAAGCTCGGAGATCACAGCCTGATTCGCACTGTGCGCGGTGTCGGCTACTCCGCGGAATTGTGAGTAACTCCCGATGAGTCACGAGGGGATCTCCGAGCGCCAGAGCATCGTCACCCGCACTGTTCTGATGACCAGTGCGATTGCCGCGCTCGCCATCGTGATCGCCGGGCTCATCTCGTATCCGCTCGTGCGCTCGACCGCCTTGAGTCAGGCACATGGTTCGCTGGCACGCCTGGCTGATCTCACGGTCTCGGCACTGAACCAGGACTCACTTCAAGCCGGCCACAACGAGCCGCTTCCGCGACCCTTGGCCGAGACACTGCAGGCCGAGGATGTCACCGGCTACATCGTGATGATGTCGGGCGCTGAGGTTCCCGGTCTCACGGCATCGCAAGTACAACGCGTCCTTGCGGGCTTCCCGGTCACGACCGAGGGCCGCGCCAACGGCGTCGAGGTACTCGTCGAGGCCCGACCGATCGGCATGAACATGGCCGTGGTGCTCGAGCAGCCGGTGTCGGTAGTCGGCGTCACTGCCATCGACGTCATACGACGAGTCGTCATCGCCTTGTTCCTCGGTCTTCTCATCGCCATTCCGATTGGCTACGTGGCCGCTCGTCGACTGACGCGACCACTTCGCGCCGCACGCGATGCTGCCAACGAGATGGCGCAGGGTGCTCGCGATGTTCGACTCGAACCGGAAGGCCCGCAGGAGATTGCCGAGATCGCGGTCTCGCTCAATCGACTGAGCCGGGCGCTTTCTGTCTCCGAAGGTCGCCAGCGCGACTTCCTGCTCTCGGTCTCGCATGAGCTGCGCACTCCGCTCACTGCCGTCAAGGGCTACGCGGAGGCGATGGCCGATGGCGTGGTGCCTGCAGATGAAGTCGAGCGCACTGCGCAGACCGTTGTCGCGGAAGCCGAACGACTCGATCGACTTGTCACCGACCTTCTTGATCTCGCGCGACTTGGCGCCGTCGACTTCCGGGTGAATCCCGTCGAGACTGACCTCGACGAACTCGTAGCAGACGCTGCACTGGTGTGGTCCGATCGTGCGGCCAAGCATGACGTCGAGCTTCGGGTCGAGCGCCCTGAGTCGCCCTTGCTGATCACCACTGATCCGATGCGCGCTCGCCAGATTCTCGACAACCTCGCCGAGAATGCCCTGCGCGTCTCGCCGGCCGGTTCGGTGATCGTCCTGGCCGTGCGCGCTGACGAGGCGGGCGCGATTCTCGAGGTGCGCGACAGCGGGCCGGGGCTGACCGAGGATGACGTCAGTGTCGCCTTCGAGCCCGGCGTGCTGCATGAGCGATACCGCGGAGTCCGACCGGTCGGCACCGGTCTGGGTCTGGCCCTGGTGGGCAAGCTTGCCGATGGGCTCGGCGGATCCGCGGAAGCAGGTGCGGCGCTCGAGGGAGGTGCCCGATTCACGGTGCACCTGCCGGTGGCGACGTAGTCTGGCCTGATGAGCACCGAGGTGGCCGAGCGCGAGGTCGCGATGGCGGAGCGAGTCGACACTCGCTCGCGTGGCCGTCGGCTGGTGGCACCCCTGCTCACGGCCGGCATCACGGTGGGCGCCCTGGGCTACCTCTTCGCGGTGAATCCCAATGAGCCCGGTCATTACCCGCTATGCCCGACCAAGGCACTTTTCGGAATCGACTGCCCGGGCTGCGGCTGCATGCGGGGTCTGTATTCGCTGACCCATGGCGATATCGCCGGAGCTGCCGACCACAACCTCCTGCTCCTGCTGTTCGTGCCTTTCGCGATCGTGCTGTGGCTGCGCTGGATGATGCGTGCCTGGCGTGGGGTCACTCCCGCAGTGAGCATGCGGAGCTTCCGGATGCGCAACCGCGCGATGATCATCGTCCTCATCGCGATTCTCGCCTTCGGAGTCGTGCGCAACTTCGTGCCGTATCTCGGCTCGGGCGCCTGATCGTCCCGAGCACCGCCGACTCATTAGCGGTCCTCGTCCCGAGCACCGCCGAAAGGCGCCCTCGCTGAGCACAGATACCCTTGTCCTATGACCGTTCTCGATGACATCTGCGACGGCGTTCGCCTCGATGTCGCCCAGCGCGAGGCGCAGCTCAGCCTCGACGAGGTCAAGTCCCGGGCAGCAGCCGCAGCGCCGGCGCGTGACGTCGCCGCGATCTTGCGCCTGCCTGGCATGAGTGTCATCGCAGAGGTCAAGCGCACCAGTCCGAGCAAGGGTGACCTCGCGCCCATCGCTGACCCCGCAGCTCTTGCCGCCGATTACGAGGCCGGGGGAGCCTCGGTCATCAGCGTGCTGACGGAAGAGCGCCGGTTCAACGGCAGCCTCGCCGATCTCGATGCCGTACGTGCCCGCGTGGGCATCGCCGTGCTTCGCAAGGACTTCATGGTCAGCGAGTATCAGATCTTCGAGGCGAAGGCTCATGGCGCCGATCTCATCCTTCTTATCGTCGCCGCACTGACCCAAGATGAACTCGTCTCGATGCTTGCGCTCGCTGAGTCCTTGGGTCTCAGTGTTCTCGTCGAGGTTCATGACGAGGCCGAGACCGAACGCGCTGTCGCGGCAGGCGCCACGATCATCGGCGTCAACGCGCGCAATCTGAAGACCCTCGATGTCGACCGCGGCACTTTTGCGCGACTCGCACCTCTGATCCCGGATTCATGCGTCAAGGTCGCCGAGTCCGGAGTGCGCGATGGCGACGATGTTCGTTACTACGCATCACTGGGCGCCGACGCCGTGCTCGTTGGCGAGAGCCTGGTCAAGAACGGTAATCCGCGCGAAGCGGTCGCAGCACTCATCACGGCAGGGGAGTCTTCATGACCGTCACCGATATCGCCGGGCATTTCGGCCCGTATGGCGGTCGCTTCGTGCCCGAGGCACTGACTGCTGCACTCGATCAACTCGATGCCGCGTTCCGCGCTGCCATCGTCGACGAGACATTTCGTGCCGAGCTCGCCGGCCTTGAGCACGACTACACCGGACGCCCCAACCCGTTGACCCTCGCGCGCCGTTTCGGCGCCGAGTGCGGCGGAGCGACGGTGTACCTCAAGCGCGAGGATCTCAATCACACTGGCTCGCACAAGATCAACAACGTGCTCGGCCAGGCACTGCTCACCAAGCGCATGGGCAAGACTCGCATGATCGCCGAGACCGGCGCCGGTCAGCATGGCGTCGCTACCGCGACTGCCGCAGCGCTGATGGGTCTCGAGTGCACCGTTTACATGGGCGAGGCCGATACCAAGCGTCAGGCACTCAACGTCGCGCGCATGCGCTTGCTCGGCGCCGAGGTCGTGCCGGTCACCATCGGTTCACGCACTCTCAAGGACGCCATCAACGAGGCCATGCGCGACTGGGTCAGCTCGGTCGAGCACACTCATTACTGCCTCGGCACTGTTACCGGCCCGGCGCCGTTCCCGGAGATGGTGCGTTACTTCCACTCCGTCATCGGCCGCGAGGCGCGCGAGCAGATCCTGGCCGTCGAAGGTCGCCTGCCTGACGCCGTTGCTGCATGCGTCGGCGGTGGTTCGAATGCCATGGGCCTGTTCAGTGGATTCATCAACGACGAATCGGTGCAGTTGCGCGGCTACGAAGCCGGCGGCGAAGGCATCGAGACCGGCAAGCATGCCGCGCGCTTCGCCCAGGGTTCGCCCGGCGTGCTGCACGGCGCACGCACCTATGTCATGCAAGACCAATGGGGCCAGACCATCGAGTCGCATTCGATCAGTGCGGGCCTCGATTACCCGGGAGTCGGCCCCGAGCATGCATGGCTGCATGACACCGGTCGTGCGATCTACGAATCGGTCACCGATATCGAGGCGATGGACGCCTTCGCCGTGCTGTGCCGCACTGAGGGCATCATCCCCGCGATCGAGACCGCGCATGGTCTTGCCGGTGCGATGCGTCTGGGCAAGACGCTCGGCCCAGGTGCGATCATCATCGTGAACCTCTCCGGTCGTGGAGACAAGGACGTCGCCACCGCAGCCCGCTGGTTCGGCATGGATCTCGGTGCCGCGGTTGAAGTGTCGGAGGGACGATGACTCGTCACGCCTCACTCGCCGACGCCTTCGCGCACGCGAAGTCCGAGAATCGCGCGGCGTTGATCGGCTACCTGCCTGCAGGCTTCCCGACAGTTGCCGACAGCGTGCGCATCATCAATCAGATGGTGGCCAGCGGCTGCGACATCATCGAGGTCGGCTTGCCGTACTCCGATCCGCTGATGGACGGCCCTGCTATCCAGGAAGCTGTCGACCTGGCCCTTCGTGCAGGCACGACCCCCGAAGACGTCCTCGACGTGGTCGAGCAGGTCGTGGCGGCCGGTGCGACT
This sequence comes from uncultured Actinomycetes bacterium, assembly GCA_937876275.1. Lineage (GTDB taxonomy): Bacteria > Actinomycetota > Actinomycetes > S36-B12 > S36-B12 > CAIKZY01. Next base: position 8,064 of record CALFIA010000374.1, read on the forward strand.
GCTGTCGTGATGTCGTACTGGAATCCGATCGAGCGCTACGGCGTCGAGCGATTCGCCACGCGTCTGGAGGCAGCAGGCGGCCTCGGCGTGATCACCCCTGATCTCACCCCCGAAGAAGCCGGTGACTGGATCACCGCCACCGATGCCCACGGCATCGAGCGAATCTTCCTCGTGGCCCCGTCGTCCACCGATGCCCGCATCTCGAAAGTCGTCGAGTCGACGTCCGGTTTCGTCTACGCCGCATCGACCATGGGCGTCACCGGTGCTCGCACCACCCTGGGCTCAGCCGCCGGCGAACTCGTTGCACGTACCCGCCCTGCCACCGACCTTCCGATCTGCGTCGGTGTCGGCGTCTCGACAGGGGAGCAGGCAGCAACAGTGGCGTCGTACGCCGACGGAGTTATCGTGGGTTCAGCCTTCGTCAAGCGCGTGCTCGACGCGGCCACGATCGATGATGCGTGCATCGCGATCGACGCACTGACCCGTGAGCTGGCCGAAGGAGTCCGAGCATGAGGAAATTCTTCGGCAACCCCTGGGTTGGCCTGGTCTTCCGTCTCGTCCTCGCGGCCGTGCTGATCTACGCAGGTGCAGTAAAGCTCTTCGAACCGGGCGGCGCCCGTGATGCGATCGTCGCCTATCGAGTCTTCGGCGGAAACATCCCCGACATTCTCGGCTGGGCACTTCCGATCTCCGAGGTCATTCTCGGCCTGCTTCTGCTCATGGGCCTTTTCGTGCGCTGGGCTGCTTTCCTCACCGCCTGCCTGATGACCGCGTTCATCCTCGGTATCGCGAGTGTGTGGATTCGTGGCTACAACATCGACTGCGGCTGCTTCGGCGGCGGCGGGGATATCACCGGTGATGGACGTAACTGGCGCTATACCTCCGAGATCCTCCGAGACCTGCTCTTCACCGGTATGGGGGTCTGGCTCGTGGCCTGGCCTCGCACCCGATTCGCGCTCGACATAACCGCCTCCGACGACGAGGTCTGACCACTCGTCGTTTACGGTGATACTCAGGACACGACAACCGAGGGATGACCATGGCTGACAAGAACAGCGACCGCCGCGCCAAGGCCGAGGCCGCGCGCAATGCCGCCAATGCCGGCGAGAAGAGGCGCGAGCGCATCACTCGCATCGTCGGTGCCGTTGTCGTCGTGGTTGTCGTTCTCGGCATCATCGGCGTCGCCGTCATCGCCAAGAACTCCTCGAGTGATTCCTCAGGCGGTGCGTCCACCGCATCGGCCGACCCGAATGCACCCCTGCCCACCGGCGTGCTCTCGAAGGACAACAAATTCGCCTATGGCGTCTCGCTGAACCCCAATGACACCGCGGTACCCGTGCTCGAAATCTGGGAAGACTTCCAGTGCCCGGCATGCGAGGCCCTGGAGAAGGCCAACGGTGCAGGCATCGAGAAGCTCGCCGCTGACGGCAAGATCCAGCTGATCTGGCGCCCGACCACATTCCTCGATCGCAATCTGAAGAACGACTCCTCGGTGCGTGCCGCCGGAGCGTGGGGCTGCGCAATCGATGCAGGCAAGACGCAGGAGTTCCATAACGCCGTCTACGCGAACCCGCCGGCCAATGAGGGTGATGGCTTCACCGATGCGCAGCTGCAGGCCTTTGCAGTGGCCTCGGGCATCACGGGCGCTGCACTCGACACCTTCAATAAGTGCCTTGCCGCCGGTACCTACCAGCCGTGGGCACTGAACTCGACCCAGGTGTTCTACGACGCCAACATCCCGGGCACCCCGCTGGTCAAGATCAACGGTACCGAGATCGATCCGTCGGTCGCCGCTGATCCGGCCAAGCTCGAGCAGGCAGTGGCTGACGCGACCAAGTAGTCGCATCAGTTACTGAGCGTGAGGATTCCTGTTGACGTCATCTGAGGTTCTCGCGTTCATTCCCAGCCCGACCCAAGGTGTCTGGAATCTCGGTCCGATTCCGGTGCGTGCCTACGCACTGCTGATCGTCGCCGGCATCATCGTTGCCGTCTGGTACGGCGGCAAGCGGTATGTCGCGCGCGGCGGGCGCCCCGGCGCCATCACCGATATCGCGATCTGGGCGGTGCCCTTCGGCATCATCGGCGGTCGGCTGTATCACGTCATTACTGACAACCAGTTGTACTTCGGGCCGAACGGCAAGGGGCTCATTGCCGCGTTCCGCATCTGGGACGGCGGCCTGGGCATCTGGGGTGCTGTCGCACTCGGCGCCCTGGGCGCCTGGATCGGTGCTCGTCGTGCGGGGGTTGCGCTGCCGCCAGTCGCCGACGCCGTCGCGCCGGCGATCGCACTTGCGCAGGCCATCGGCCGCTGGGGCAACTACTTCAATCAGGAGCTCTTCGGGAAGCCGACCACGGTGCCGTGGGCACTGGAGATCGATCCGGCGCATCGGCCGGCCGGCTACGAGCAGTACGCCACCTTCCAGCCGACATTTCTATATGAATCTCTCTGGCTGATCGCCATGGTGCTCGTGCTGGTGTGGGCCGATAAGCGCTTCCGGATGGGCCACGGCCGCGTGTTCGCCCTCTACGTTCTGCTGTACTGCATCGGCCGGTTCTGGATCGAGAGCCTGCGCATCGACGATGCCCACCACATCCTGGGCCTGCGCCTAAACGACTGGACCTCGATCCTGGTCGGGCTGGGTGCGCTGATCTACCTGATCGTCTCGGCCAGGCTGCGCCCCGGCCCCGATGACATCGTGGTCGAGGATCTCGAGATCCAGGCGGAGCAGCTCGCCGCCGAGGAGTGATCCCAGTCGACCGCGCCAGGGGAGTCCGATATGTCGGATTCCGTCGCGGATTTCGCCCCCTGCAGGCTGACTGATAGCCTCAAGACTCCAGACGGTCGTGAAGCGGGCGCTTTGCGATTCGTGTCGAATACTGATTGTGCTGCCGCGCGCAGCGCGCCCGAAGGGAAAGTAATGCCTCTCGATTCCGCAGTGAAGGCCCAGATCGTCGCCGAATACGGCACCAAGCCGGGCGACACCGGCTCACCCGAGGTCCAGATCGCGATGCTGACCAAGCGCATCCAGGATCTCACCGAGCACCTCAAGATGCACAAGCATGACCACCACAGCCGCCGTGGCCTGCTGATCCTCGTCGGACAGCGCCGCCGTCTGCTCCAGTACTTGGTCAAGACCGACATCGCCCGTTACCGAACCATCATCGAGAAGCTGGGCATTCGTCGCTAAGTGTTCGGCGAGTCGACGCCCGCACGGGCGTCGACTCCTGAATCCTTCTCCTGGTGCCGCATTCGCGACATCAGCTGCACTACACGGTGCCGTTCCACCGGCACCTGCTTGACAACTTCATCCGAAGAAAAGAACACATCGAAAATCCGGGGCGCCGCGACAGCGCGCGCCAGTAGTTCGGTCCTCGGTAGTGACCTCCGGGCTAGAAGCCCGTGGGCCTCGATCGATGACCGCCACCGGCCGCAAGACGTGTGCGCCCCTGTCAACAGAACAGGAGGCACCCGTGGAGGGTCCCCAGATCACCGAAGCCGTTATCGACAATGGGTCGTACGGCACCCGCACCATCCGTTTCGAGACC
>CALFIA010000375.1 GCA_937876275.1 uncultured Actinomycetes bacterium
ACATGCGTTACGGCATTCGTCTCGCTGACGACGTCAATCGCTCAGAGCGCACGTGCATGGTGTGCGGCGAGCCGTATGTGCCGAAGTCACCAGAAGTGCGCACCTGCGGTCGCTCGTGCGGCGGAAAACTGAAGAGCATCGCCGATCCGATCGGCCCTGTACTGTGCCCCGATTGCGGGGAGCCGACGACCGCTTTCATCCGTTGTGCAACGTGCACGGCTGATCATGGTTCGGTCCAAGCGATCCTGCGCACGATGGGAGTTCTCGATAATAAGCACATCCCGGCTGAGTACCTGCGGGCTTCTGTCAGGCAACGCCGCGAATTGCTGGCTGGGCTACTCGACACCGATGGCACCGTGACATCGACCGGAAGCCCGCAGTTCACCACGACATCGGCGGCATTGGCCGAGGGTGTGCGCGAGCTCGTGCTGAGTCTCGGTTACCGGTGCACCATCTCAACCAAGCGGGTACGCGGCGCTTCAGAGGGATCCAGCATCGCGTTCAACATCAACTTCACCACCGATGATCAGGTCTTCCGACTCGAGCGCAAGAACCTGCTGCACAAGGAACGACTCTCAAGCAACGGCGCCGCACGACGCACTCATCGGCTCATCACGAAGGTTGAGCCGGTTGAATCGGTGCCGGTGCGCTGCATCCAGGTCGACAACGACTCGCACCTCTATCTCGCTGGTCGCGAAATGATCACGACTCACAACTCCACCCTTGGAGTCGATATCGCGCGCACCGCTTCGATCAAGCACGGCCTCACCAGCGTCATCTTCTCCCTGGAAATGAGCCGCAACGAAATCGTCATGCGACTTCTCTCCGCAGAGGCGCAGGTGCCGTTGCATCACATGCGCGCGGGCACGATGAGCGACGCCGACTGGTCGAAACTCGCAAACAAGATGGGCGTGGTCAGCGAGGCACCGCTGTTCATCGATGACTCACCGAACATGACTCTCATGGAAATTCGCGCGAAGTGCCGCCGCTTGAAGCAGCGTCACGATCTTCGACTTGTCGTCGTCGATTACCTGCAGCTGATGACATCCGGCAAGAAGGTTGAAAGCCGCCAGCAGGAAGTTTCTGAGTTCTCGCGTTCACTCAAGCTCCTTGCGAAGGAGCTTGAGGTTCCGGTTATTGCGATTTCGCAGCTGAACCGTGGTCCGGAGCAGCGCACCGATAAGCGCCCAATGCTCTCTGACCTTCGTGAATCGGGTTCGCTTGAGCAGGACGCCGACATGGTCGTGCTGCTGCACCGTGAGGATGCTTACGAGCGCGAATCACCACGTGCCGGTGAAGCAGACTTCATTGTCGCCAAGCACCGCAATGGCCCCACAGCAACGGTGACCGTTGCCTTCCAGGGTCACTACTCGCGCTTCGTGGATATGGCGCAGATCTAGCTGAGTTGTGTTGAAGAACTGGCGCAGATCTAGTTCGATCTTCCTGCTCCAACGAGAACCTTCTCGTCCGCCTGCGACGTGGGAGCAGGCACCGAACGACGTGCCTCGCGCTTGGCGAAATAGCCACGAGGGATCCAGCCACGTGCGGTGAGCAGCAGCACGATCACCAGAGTTACCGATGACAGCAGCATGATGGAAGCGGGAGCCAGTGCGTCGGTACCGGCCATTACATAGTGCGCGGTAGCGAGCGGCCAAGCGGCGTAGGCAATGAGGTGCGTGCGGTTGAACCAGGCGGCACCTGACTTGCCCATGCGTGCACGCACTCGTGCAACGAGCTGCACCGGAACCATCAGATATGCAGCGATGATGCCGGCGGCAAGTGCTAGCGGCTTCCACGATGCGGTGAACGGGATGAGCGCATTGACCCAGGTGAAATGGAGCGTCGGGTCAAGCAGCACCGTCACGAGGTGAACGGCCAAAGTCACGAGTGCGAGTGAACCCAGGTACTTGTGCAGACCCATGAGTCGCATCGGCGATGCCGCGGGCAGCAGACGCGTGCGGAGCAGGAGCCCCCACACGATCGTGGCCGAGAGCAACGTCCACGCGGTGAGCCCACTGGCGCGCATCGCGAACCACATCCAGGGCAGATTCGACGACATCACGAGGCCTTTGTCTTGGCCTGGGGTGCAGGCGCATTCTGCGCAGGTGCCGTAACCGCTGCCTTCGCCGTCGAGCGCTGTGATCCGGAGATCTTCGCGCTCTTGCCCACCTTGGCCTTGTAGGCGGCGA